>CAZZCN010000091.1:0-10635 GCA_964652975.1 uncultured Oscillospiraceae bacterium
GTCTATTTTTGGATATTCCAAATTTTATATTGACATTGTGTATCGATACACATTATGATATGTATATAGACTTTAGTCAAGAACTTTTGCAGAAAAAATGTGATAACTGTCTGCCCTTATTTGATTAGTAAGTCAATTTTTCTAATGGAAGGAGAGCATGTGTTGACTTTTGCATAAACTAAAGCAACTGTTATACACACAGTAAATATATGGCGATAATCGGACTTGATGTAGGCTCCACCGGATGCAAATGCATCATATTTTCAGATAACGGAATCAACGAGGCTTATTCATACAGGGAGTACTCGCGCAATTTATCCTGCACAACACTTCCCGCACAGGCAATCTGGGATTCGGTCTGCTCTGTTTTAAAAGAAGTAAACGAAGTTTATTCAAACAAACACGGTAACATTTTTTTATCTGATTCGCTCTCAGGTGATGATAATACTGTTAATGTCAATTTTAATGTGAATGACAGTGCCAACAATAAAGTAAAGGCAATTTGCATTTCTTCATTTGGGGAATCCTTCGTACCCGTGGATATTAATGGAGATGCATTGTCAGACATTATGCTATATACAGATCCTCGCGGAAAAGATGAATGTGAAGAATTTTTCAGAACAGTTTCTGAAGAGGAGATTATGAAAATATCCGGGATAAAGCCGCACCCCATGTATTCTCTGCCAAAAATTGCATGGATTCGCAAAAACAAGTCGGAAATCTTCGAAAATACGTGGAAATTCCTTCTAATTGAGGATTATATAATCTACAAGTTATGTGGTTTGACTTTTATTGATTACTCCCTTGCTTCAAGGACAATGGCTTTTGATGTTACAAAAAAATGCTGGGATAAAAGCCTGCTTTCTCTTGCCGGTATTGATGAAAGTAAAATGTCAACACCAGTCCCATCAGGTACCGTTGTGGGAACTATTCATGACGAACTGTCAGTTCAACTGGGATTACCCTCAGATTTAAAGGTCGTAACAGGCGGGCACGACCAGGTTTGTGCAGCAGTCGGCGCAGGAGTTGCCACTGTTGGGACAGCAATCGATGGTATAGGTACTGTGGAGTGTATCACGCCCGTTTTTTCGTCGCCGATTCTCGAATCCGGGTTCTTGAATAATAATTTTGCATGCGTACCTTATGCAATTCCGGGAACGTACGCTACTTATGCATTTAATTTTACAGGCGGATCCTTGCTTAAATGGTTTCGTGATAATTTGGCAGCCAAAGAAGAAATTGAAGCGCGCGAGACAGGCAAAAGCGTTTATCGCATTCTCGACGAAAAGTGCGCAAAACAGCCCACCTCCGTCATGGTGATTCCACACTTTGCAGGGTCGGGAACTCCGGATATGAATTCTTCAGATACCGGTTCAATAGTTGGTATAACTTTTAATCACGGCTCTCCTGAAATATACCGTGCATTGCTTGAGGGTGTAACTTTTGAGATGAAATACAACATGGAACTCTTGAAATCAGTTGGTGTCGAAATTACCGAACTGCGAGCTGTCGGTGGTGGAGCCAAGTCAAAGCTGTGGCTTGAAATCAAAGCGGCAATTACAGGCTGTCGTATTCTCCAGTTGGAAGTGGATGAGGCCGGGATTACAGGAGCGGCGATACTGGCTTCCGTGGCAATGGGAAATTATTCATCTATAAATGAAGCGGCCGAGGTTTTTATAAAAGTAAAAAACATCATTGAGCCTGACCTTGAATTAAAGGCAAAATACGACGAGATGTATTTGCAGTATAAAAAGATAAGAAACAGGTGCAATTGAAAAAAATCAAGACCTCCACTTCAATAATCTAAAGCGAAAGTCTTGTATTTTGAAAAAATACAATTGGTCGATATTTAAACAATCATTCAACCATCATTTAGCCAAATCATAAATTGTTAAGTGATCATTTTTACTTTTACGTTTATATGTACAAAGTGCAACTAATAAACGGTCTACATCAAAATAATTCCGCATAAAATCTTTTTCTTTAATATTCCCGTGCTTTAGTTTGATCTTACAAAATTCGCTAGGTTTAGTATTGGATTTGACTTTTATAAATTCCTTGAACATATCTGCATCATGAATTACCAATATCTCAATTTCCGGTTTTGTCAAACAATCCGCTCTATAAAATCTATCCTTATATGCTTTACCCAAATTGAATTGTTCAGTCTTTGAGTCGATAATTCTAACAATAATTACTGGCTTTTTATATGATCTGTTCAAGAATTTGCTTTCCACATTTCTTGCAGTCATTCTGCGATGAACTTTACCGTTAATCAGCATCTCTCTATCAAACAATAGCTTGTTTTCATCCAATAAAATATTCATAACACCTTCTTCAGAACCTCCTTCACAAAGGCATAAAACATAAACACCATTAAAAACATCAACTAATCCCGGCATAGGAACTTCCTCACCTTCTCGATATTTTCATAACTAGGCGCTGTTCCACCGATAAAATTAGATAAAAATATTTCACTCTTTTTGATATCATTGCGCTCAATCTCGTCTGAGTATCTAACTGCTTCACAGCTGTAATTATCACGCTTCTTCATTATGTATATGTTATCTTTTCTATCAATGGAATCAAGTATTTCAGCATAATGAGTGGTAAAAACTAAAACTGCTCCATGTTTGTTTATTTCTTCATCGTTAAAAAAATCTATTATCGTTAGAACAAGTTCCTTATGCATATGAATTTCAATCTCGTCAACTAATAAGTAGCCTCCCGCTTTTAAAGCCAAGCTTGTCTTGTACATCAAATTGCCACCTTTTATTGTTCCTGAAGACAATAATTCATGTCCATTAAGCGGACTGTTACATTCATAAGGTGTACTTGTTGTTTTAAAACAAACTTCCAGGTTCTCATCACTTACGTTCAGACTTTTAATGCTGTCGTCAAACAGATTAATAAACTCCATCTGAGCATCACCCTTCACCCTGTAAAGATTGATATTGGCCTCTTGAATCATGTCGGTATAGTACGTATTTACATCTTTTGTTATTGCAATGACTATGCTGTCTTGTGGTTTCAAAATAGAGAATTTCTGCGCTTCAAACATCTTTCTGGTATAGATAATGTCTTTAATACCATATTCGAAAAGCTTGTCCTTTGATTTAACCGCAGATTTGTTTTTGCTATAAATTGTTTCGTCTGCAAAAATCAGTCTGGTATCATCTTCAATGTCAGATTTTATTTCGCCAATCTTTGATTCAACCCTGTAAAATTTTTCGTTATTAAAGAAATCTATTGTCATTATGGAATTATCTTTAATTATTCCGCTTGAAATAGATAATTGGTCTAAACTTTTATGACCCAGTAATACGTCCATCGCGAATTTTATCAACTTCAGAGCCATAGACTTGCCAGATGCATTTATTCCTACGAAACTTATTATTCTCTGAGAATAAACGCTTCCTGTCAAACGATTAACATGTGATGGATCAGCTACTCTATCTTTAGCTGTAAAATCTACACACAAACCGTCTTGAAAAAGTCCTATGTTATCAAATTTAACTCTTAGTATTTGAATTTGCATGATGTATTTTCCTCCTTTATATATAAAAACTAAATAGTTTTTGATGAATATGCTATTATCATAACACAAATATCATTTATAAACAATATGTGTGTTTATAAATGATATTAATATAAATGTTAGATTGATATCAAATATTTTATAGATTACAAACTTAGCTTTTTCTCTGTTGAAAATTCATCCATGCATTCTAGCTATTTCAATATAATAGGTAAATCGCATCATATTTCGCTAATTTATATTGACATCGTGTATCGATACACGTATTATGGTATTTAAAGGAAAAAGTATGTAAAATAAATTTCTCAGACCATGTGTTTTATTCTTTTCCACCATGTGATAAGAACAATAAGATAAATAACAATAATAATAAAAATTAAAAGGCGGGTAATAATTATGAGTAAGAAAATGACATTTGCATTGTATTTTGGAAACCGCGGGTTTTTTCCCGAAACACTTATTGAAGGTGCGCGTAATGAAATGATTGCGGCAGTTACAAAGCAGGGATACGATTATATAATCCCTCCGGTGGACATGACAAAGTACGGCGCGGTTGAGTCGGCGGAGGACGGAAGAAAATATGCTGCATGGCTTAAAGAGAATCAGGGAAACTACGACGGAGTCATTCTTTCACTGCCAAATTTCGGTGACGAGAACGGAGCTGTTCCCGCTTTGCGTGATGCTGGTGTTCCGATTTTGATCCAGGCATATCCTGATGAGATTGGAAAGATGGATTTTGAATCCAGACGAGACGCATTTTGCGGTAAATTTTCCATTATGGACATGTTCACGCAATATCAAATTCCATACACGATACTGGAGCCGCATGTTGTTCATCCGTCAACAGAGGTTTTTGCTGATAATCTCAGCGAATTTGCTGCCATCTGCAGAATTGTCAATGGAATGAAGCGACTGGTAGTCGGCGCTATCGGCGCCCGCACCACGGCTTTTAAAACAGTTAGATTTGATGAGCTTGCACTGGAGAAGGCAGGTATTACGGTGGAGTCATTTGATTTGTCTGAAGTTTTTCATCGTGCTGATAAATATCTTCCTTCTAACCCTAAAATGATTGCCAAGAAAGAGCGCCTCACCAATTATACGGATTTTAGCAAGGTACCTGAAGACAAAACCGACAAGCTGTGTGCTATAAGTTGTGCAATTGATGATTTGATCGCGGAATATGAGCTTGACTGTGTGGCTATACGCTGCTGGACTGAAATGCAGTCCGTTGCGGGAATCGCGCCCTGCGTCCTGCTAAGCGAACTTAACGACCGTGGCATTGTTGCGGCCTGTGAACTTGATGTCTGCAACGCAGTTCCTATGCGCGCCTTGCAACTCGCTTCAGGTAAGCCTGCAATGTGCCTTGACTGGAACAATAATTACGGTGAGGATCCGAATAAATGCATTCTGTTCCATTGCGGCCCTGTCGCCCAGTCAATGATGACTGCAAAAGGAGAAATAATCGACCATAAGATGTTTGCAAAAGCAGGCGGCGCAGGTTGTGGATGGGGTGTCAATATCGGACGTATCGCCGACTTCCCCATGACGTTTGCCAGCACCAAAACCGAGAATGGCAGACTTGTTGCATATCTGGGTGAGGGTGAATTCACCAAGGATCCTATCGAAAAGGAGTTTTTCGGATGCGGCGGTGTCGTAGAAATTGACGACCTTCAAAAGAAGCTTGTAAAAATAGGAAGAAGCGGATTCCGTCACCATGTGTCCGCCACTTCAGGAAATTACGAAAATGCATTGCGTGAGGCTTTTCAGGTATATCTTAAGTACGATATTTTGGAAATCTAACAGGTCGTACCTCTAACTATTAGTTCCGTTTCAAAAATCTTAGCCACTTTAGCCGGGTTTCCTTCAATTTGACTTTTAATCATATCAACCGCACATTGCCCCATCACATCAACAGGCAATCTAACGGTAGTAATCGGTGGTTCAAACATCGCCGCAAGTGGGATATCATCAAATCCGGTAATCATAATCTGCCCCGGTATCTCAATATGTTTATGAAGGCAATATGTGATACAGCCTATTGCAAGCGCGTCATTCTCGCAGACAATAGCTTGGATTGAAGGGTTTGATTCGTAAATCTCCTTCATTGCATCATGACCAAAGCGCATTGTTGCTTTACCGTGTCTAATGTTTTGCGAATGTACTTGTGCTTTTTCATGTTGATTGACGTTTGAGTCATGCTGCATGATGCTTTTGGGGGATGAATTTTCATTTTTTGTTGCACTTTCATTGTCGAGCGCAGCCATAAACCCCTTGAATTTTTCACGGGAAACAACGCTTTCTGCAGACCCGCCGATATATCCGATTTCCTTGCAACCGAGGGATAGCAGATGGCTGGTTGCCTCAAAAATCCCCTTGCGTACATCCAGTACTATGTTGCCAATATTTTCATCAAGCCCGTGCCAGGTCATAATAGCAAGCGGGAGATTCGGTGCCTTTTCCTTTAGTTCTTTTAAGAAATTCTCCTGATCTGGAAAACATAGTACAACACCGTCAACCTGCCGCGAGATTATGCTTTGAATTGTCTGTCCCATCTCAGGCTGGTTCTCTGCGGTAAGCAAAATGGCTAGTATTGATTTTAAATTGCAAGCCTGCCTTATCGACTCGAACATTTCGGCAAAAAATGGATTGATAATGCTCGGAACAACCACTGCAATCATTCCGGTCCGCTTGGTTCGCAATGAACGTGCAATTGGACTTGGAACATAGTGCAAGGAATTGATCGCAGTCTCGATTTTGACTTTCGTATCCGCACGAACGCTATCCGGATTTTTTAGATACTTTGAAACAACTGCAACCGACATCCCGGCAAGTTTTGCAACGTCCTTTATTGCTGCCATGAGACTCCTTTCCGTAAGCAGACAGAAGATAAATACCTGTCTTAATTTCATAACATAATATTAACTGGCGGACAAGAGTTGTGATTACTCTGTCTTTAAATTATCGTGATTTATTGTGCTTTCATCCTTCGTCTTATAAGTTTGTATATTTCACCAACAACAAAAGGAATAAGAGCAAATCCACCAACAATCGTCCAGTCTTTAAATGAAAGTGCATTGGTCGAAAATACAGACTGTAAAAACGGTACATAGATAACAATCAGCATAAGGGCAAAGGATAACAGACAGGCATATGTCAAATACCGGTTTTTGAAAAAGCCAATACTAAATACAGATGCTGTTTCTGATCTGAAGCTGAACGCTTTGAGAAGTTCGGCACATATCAAAGTTACAAAAGCAAAGGTTCTAGCCATCACAGATGGTTCGTAAAAAGATGTGCCTGCAATCATAACATCAGGATATATAAATCTTCCTAATTGAAAAGCTCCGAAAACTGCAGTGAAGATAGCTATACTCTGAATAATTACAGAATAAATCATAGTCTTGTTGATAATCTTGTCTTTTGAATTTCTAGGCTTCTGATCCATTATGTCCTTTTCGCCCCGCTCGCGACCCAGTGCGAGTGCCGGAAAGCTATCAGTAACTAGGTTGAGCCATAGAAGTTGAATCGGAAGAAGTGGTACAAAATTGGGTCCTAATAATATGCTTGTAATGAATATGACAAGTATCTCACCGACATTGCAGGATAGTAAAAATCCGACAAATTTGCGTATATTGCTATATATGATACGGCCCTCACGAACAGCTTCAACAATTGTGGCAAAATTATCATCGGTCAAAATCATATTGGCCGTACCCTTGGCTACTTCGGTTCCTGTAATGCCCATCGCAACACCGATATCAGCCTGCTTTAAGGCCATGGCATCGTTTACACCATCACCGGTCATAGAGGCAATGTGACCATTTCGGCGTAATGCTTTTACTATCCTAACCTTGTGGTCAGGAGAAACCCGTGCATAGACAGAAGTCGTCTCCACAACTTTTAGTAATTCCTCATCAGAAATCATATCTATTTCAGGGCCGGTCATGACACCGAATCCATCTTTCATTAGTCCTAGGTTCTTAGCTATTGCTACAGCCGTATCCTTGTAATCGCCGGTTATCATTACAGCTCTTATGCCCGCTCTTGTACAAAGGGCTATTGCATCACGTGCTTCTGGGCGCTCAGGATCGATCATTCCCATCAAGCCAACAAAAGTCATGTCCTTCTCGGCTTCAAATGAAATCTCACTTGAATGCTCCTTGTATGCGAATGCCAGAACCCTGAGTGCAGCGCTAGCAAGCTCGTGATTGTTGCTAAGTATTGTCTGCCTGATATCAGGTGTCAGCGCTATTATTCCACTTGCAGTCAGGAACGAAGTGCAATTTGAAAGTATGACATCAGGTCCGCCTTTTGTATATGAAGTAACAACGCCTTCCTTGTGAATCCCCTCGTGGAATGTTGTCATCATTTTGCGCTCGGAATCAAATGGCAGGTCACCGGTTCTCGGATGCACCTCTGACATTTGCTCGGTGGAGATTCCTATTTTCTCAGATCCGACAACCATTGCAGCTTCTGTAGGATCGCCGATAATGCTGTACATGTCCCCTTGACCTTTAACCAGTTTTGCATCATTGCAAAGTGTACCGATATGAAAAAGCTTATAAAGAGGACTTTCTATGTCAAGCTGTCCCATTTTTTCGCCCTGCGCATTCAAAATGTCTCCTTTAGGACCATAACCCTGTCCGGTTAATTGATATGCCTCATTATCACACCAGGCTCTTGTAACAGTCATTTCGTTCTGAGTAAGCGTTCCTGTCTTATCTGAACAGATAACATCTACTGAACCGAGTGTCTCAACTGCAAGAAGCTGCTTCATTATGGCGTTTTTGTTTGCCATACGTTTCATGCCTAGAGCCAGAACGATAGTAACTACTGCAGGAAGGCCTTCAGGTATTGCCGCAACTGCAAGACTGACCGCAGTCATGAACACATCGAGGATTTCACCACCCATTATTACACCATGTGCAAAAACAATACCGCAGACAATAAGGCATACTATGCCTAGCCATTTGCCCAGTTCATTCAGATTGCGCTGCAAAGGGGTAGGCTCTTCCTTGATATCCTGTAAGCGGTCGGCAATTGATCCTATTTCACTGTCTTTACCTGTAGCGACAACTATTCCTTTGCCTCGTCCATACGTAACAGCTGTACTCATAAAGCACATGTTAATACGGTCTCCAAGAGAGACGCTCTGATCAATTATCTCACTGTGTGATTTTTCTACCGGAACGGATTCTCCAGTCAATGATGCCTCCTCCGCTTTAAGAGAAGAGCTCTCAATCAGTCGCATATCAGCAGGAATGATATCTCCCGCCTCAAGAACACAGACATCACCGGGGACAATAAGGCTTGCAGGAATGACAACTAATTCTCCATTACGGATCACCTTCGCATTTGGAGCGGACATTTTCTGCAAGGCTTCGATGGCTTTCTCTGCTTTGCCTTCTTGAACAACGCCAAGAATAGCATTAATAATTACAATGGCAATAATTACGATTGCATCAACCCATTCACCAAGCAATCCCGAAACAACACTTGCTATTATCAATACTATGACCATGAAGTCTTTGAACTGATCAAGTATTTTCTGAAAGTTTGATTTTTTCTTCTTTTCACGCAGAACGTTTTCGCCGTATATTCCAATCCTCTGTGTGACTTCATCATCTGAGAGACCGCTTGATATGTCCACCCTCATTTTGGCTATAAAAGATTCCGGGTCACCCTTGTAGATATCCCTGTTGTCAATAAATTCGGAAAGGGCCGGTTGTTTTTCGTTACTCATGTTTGTGTATTCCTCATTATCATTTATTTGTATATCATTTGCTTGTTATTTATCAATACCCATTTTATTATAAAAATTATATTATTACTATAGACGAATTTACTATAAAATGAAAAACCTCCGTTAGATTTTGTTTACGGAGGTTTTAGGCAAAACAAACTGGTGCTTTAGGAATCAGGGAATATACAAGTATTTCTGGAATCAGGGCTTACTAAGTACGAGGTATTTATTAACACTTCTCGGTTATGATACTGTCAATGTCAATAGGAGTTGGATAGTCTCCCGTAAAGCAGGCATCACAAAACGTCTTCTCGCCATTGCAAATTTTGATATCTTCATCGCACCCGTCACCGCATTTGCCTGTGCAACTGCCTTTTACATCATATCCAATCATCCGTTGAAGACTTGAAGTCTCAAGGAATCCTAATGTATCAGCTCCTATCATCTCGCAAATCCTGTCAATTGTATTATTACTTGCCGTAAGGTGCTCCGACGAAGGTATGTCAGTACCGAAATAGCAAGGCCACTTGAAAGGCGGTGAGCTTATTCTTACGTGAACCTCTGTAGCCCCTGCTTTCTTGAGCATTTTAACAATACGTGCAACCGTTGTCCCGCGGACAATTGAATCGTCAATCATTACAACTCGCTTGCCCTTAACGGTTGTTGCGAGCACATTAAGTTTAATGCCAACACTTGTCTCTCTCTGATTTTGTGTGGGTTGAATAAAGGTTCTGCCTACATAATTGTTTTTGACAAATCCCTTGCCATAAGTAATATCGGATTCATGGGCATAACCCAATGCAGCGTCAATACCTGAATCCGGGACACCTATAACCACGTCCGCTTCAACCGGGTGCTGGCGATAAAGCAGCCTACCTGCCTCCATGCGCGCCTTGTAAACGCTTACTCCGTCAATTACGCTGTCAGGTCTGGCAAAATAAATATATTCGAAAATGCATTTTCTATTGATTCCAGAGCATCCATCCTCTATTGTTCGCAGTCCGTACTTGTCAGCAATTACTATCTCGCCAGGCTTTACATCTCTCACAAATTCAGCTCCGACCGCATCCAAGGCACAGCTCTCTGACGCAAAAACAACTGCCTTCTTGCTGATTTTACCTATACACAAAGGTCTGTACCCAAACGGGTCTCTCACTGCTATGATTTTCTTCGGGCTCATAACCAGAATTGAATAAGAGCCTTCAAGCCTTTTCATAGCGCGCTTGACAGCCTCTTCAACATTGGGTGCGGTAATCCTCTCCTTGGCTATCAGATACGCAATAATCTCAGAATCTATAGTTGTCTGGAAAATGGCTCCGGTAGCTTCGAGCTCTTTCTTAAGCTTCATGGTGTT
>CAZZCN010000092.1:0-9760 GCA_964652975.1 uncultured Oscillospiraceae bacterium
GTGTGGCTGCTGGTATTTAGAGTCCCCTCGCTGGTTGTCGCAAATACTGTTATGTTCTGATTAGTCGGAGTCAGGATATATTCTTCGATTGTTATATCCGGAGCTATCTTGTCGATGTTGGTTATGGTCACTGTAACGGTGGTGATGTTTCCAGCTGCATCTGTTGCGACAAAGTTGAAGAAGCCGTTCTCGGTAAATGTGTGGCTGCTGGTATTTAGAGTCCCCTCGCTGGTTGTCGCAAATACTGTTATGTCCTGGTTGGTGGGGGTCGCCCCGTCATAGTCTCCGATCGAAATTACTGGGATCGAAGCTAAATCATTTTGATAATCAACGATCGCTTGTATTTCAGCTAATGTATCAACTTGTGACGGTGTTGCATTTGCAATTGCCAACCTATATGCCTGAATGTTATTTGTAACAACTCTCAATGCTCCAATATCTGTCAAATCACTTGCTTGCAGGTTATCCGCATTATCATTTGCTGCATAGGCTTTAATCGTTTCAATTGCATCAGTATATAATTGATTTATTTTGGCTTCAATATCTGTTAATTTTGAATAATTGGTTACCAATACCAAATCCTTCTGTTCGCTCGTTAATTCATTGTATGACTGTCTCGCTGCTTCCACCTCTAGATGATCAGAAAGTTTCAAGGTTCTTGTCGTTGCAATCTCGGAATACCATTGACTTACAGTACAGGTCTCAACTCCTGTGGTTACAAGATACTGAGCAATATTTCGCAGCATAGATGTTGGAGTTTTTAATCCATATGTGTATTCACCGGGTAGCCCTATTTCATTGTCAGGTGCGACTCTATGCATCATAACATATAGAGTCTGTCCGCTTGATATCGCTTTGTCGATTGATGCCTTAATATCATCCACTGAGTTGTCAACCCCAAACGTTGTTGCCTGACCAACTGTCATCTGCCTTAATTTAAATAAATTGGTAAAAGGCTGGGCATTTAAACCTTCAACAGTAGTTCTTGCTGAAGAAAATCCTGTGTTTTCGACTTCTTGGGCTAAATCATCATCCCATTTACCATCAGGGTAACAAATGAATCCTGCACTTCTAGTGTACCCTCTGCCCAGTAGATAATTCCTACAATCATTAAAATAACTCGCCATAATAGCAGGGTCAGTCACATCGTATCCATACTTGGCGTGGTTGCTACTATGGTTGCCAATATCCCAGCCTGCCGCATATAATTGATCTAATGTTGCACCTCTCATGTAATCCGGATTACTTCCCTGCACAAAATCACTAACTGCATAGGTTGTCGCCTTTATCCCATATTCTTCTAAAATCGGAAAAGCATGATCATAATTGTCCTGCCACCCGTCATCAAAGGTTAGAACAACTTTAGGTATGCTGCGTGCATTATATGAAATCGAATAGATACCGAGGCTTGCATAGTTTCCATCGGTCCCGCTAAAACTTATTCTCATGGTATTGATATTTGAAAGATATGGATTCCCATACAGTGAAAATTCAGATATACTATAGCGAATTCTTGCAACCCCGGGAGATTTTTGCCAGTATGTTGTGTTAACATATTTATAGTAATAATTATCCGAATCAGTCCTCAAATCTATGCGAATATCATCAAGCTTATCACTTGGTATAGGTTCATAGAAGTTGAGAACCAATTCGATATTTGTCAAAGACGAAAGATTCTGAGACTGGCTAAAATTTTTCGTTATATATGTTCCACCCATTCCACCTCCAATTAATGAAGATGTGACTTTTATTGGATGCACTCCTTGATAATTTTCTGTATCATCAATTGTGACTGATGCTGCATTGTCGGTCGACGAAATCTCAGATAACTCGGGTTTCAATAATGGTATTCCCTCATAAGTCGACGGTAGTTCATTTATTTTTGAAATAACTGCCAAGGACTTAGGAGTCTCATTAGTTGTGACGCTCAATTCTGCTCCAGTTAATGATTCACCTACTGCATTAACGGCCGTTACCTTGAAATCATATGTAGTTAACTGAAGCAGATTCGTTACATTATATGTTGTTGAGACAATCGGTGTTATATTGATTTTGTTAACGCCAATGTACAAGTTGTAAGAAGTAGCTTTTAATGATGCCGTCCAGTTCAAATCTACAGATGCATGTGTCTTGCCAGTAGATGTCAATTCTGTCGGTGCTTGTGGTATTGTCGGTGTTTCTTCAGTAGTAACAACAAGCTGTGTGCTTGGGAGTGATTCTCCAATTTCATTAGTTGCTGTAACTGTGAATGTATATTCAGTTAGCTGATCCAGTCCGGTTATTTGATAACCTTCATCATAGATAGGAGTCGTGTTGATCTTAGTCGTACCATTATACACATTATAGCTCCTGGCCTTTGATGCTGTAGACCATGAAATATCAACTGATGTGTCTGTCTTAGTATCCAAGGTAAGTCCTGATGGTATATCAGGTAAAGTAGTGTATAGAGTCTGGATGTCTGTGACACGGAAACCATAATAATTGAAAGTATTATCAGTTGATAGTCTTATTTTAACAATATTGCCAATAACCGTTTTTGATTGACCTGCCAGTTCAATTCCTGAAAATGGACTTCCGCTTATTTGAGCATCATTTTCGTCCATGATGTAAATTAAATCCATTCCAGCTTCTGTAAATGTATCTTCAGAAAATGTAACCATGACGCTATCGGCATTATTAGCGGCATAAACCCAGGTATTGTCAAAATTATTTGCATATGGGTGGGAAGATTCTATATTGGTAAGAGTTCTGTCAATATTTGTTATTGTAACAGTTTTAGTGGTTTCATGAGTAGCATCTGCAGTCGCAACAAATTTAAAACTACCGTTTTCTGTAAATGTGTGACTTGATTTATTCAGGGTTCCCTTGTTTGTAGTAGCTGTAACAGTAATGTATTGATTAGTGGGCTCTGTATTGTATGTGCTAATTGTTATAATGGGAAATCTGGCTTGTTCATTAACAGCATCTATGATGGCTTGAATTTCGGTAAGAGTATCTACTTCACCAGAATTTGAATTGGCAATTGCTGTTTTATAGCTTTGTAAATTATCTTCGTCCGCTCCGGTGATTCCGATATCGGATAAATCATTTATTGTCAACCCGTCTGCATTGTCAATAGCTGCATAGCCTTTGATAACATCAATCACATCAGCTGTCAATTGAGCTATTTTCGCTTCCGCATCGGTAAGCTTGGTATAATTGCTAACTAAAATCTTGTCTTCAGCGATAAGAGTGTCGTATGCAGCCCTTACCGCTTCAACATCAGCACGTTTGGAAAGATCCAAAGTGATTGTATTCTGAATTTGTGTGTACCACTGACTGATCGTAGGAGTATCAACACCTTTGCTTACAATATATTGAACAATCTGATTCAACTTAGTCGTAGAGGTCTTTAAAAAGTTTGTCGAGTCACCTGGCAAGTCCAACTCATTATCTGGTGTAACCCTGTTCATACGAATTATGAGAGTTTGTCCTGTTGAAATCGCCAGATCAATCCATGGTTTAATGTCATATTCTCCATTATCACCAAATGTGGTTTCTTTCCTTAAATTTACTTTCCGTAATTTAAAAAGATCTGCAACAGGCTCTGGATTCAATCCTGTAATAGCCGATCTGGCCGAGAGAATTCCTATATTCTCAAGCTCATCAATTAAAGCATCAGACCAATGGCCACCTGGGTAGGCAGCAAAGGCAGCGCTTCTAGTAAAACCAAGCCCAAGTAGATAATTCATGCATTCATTATAAAACCCGGCCATTACTACAGGGTCAGTTGTGTAACTACCGAAATTAGCATAATTACTGGTTTGATTTGCAATATCCCACCCTGCATCATATAACTCATCCAGAGTAGATGCTCTCATATACTTGGGATCAATATCGGTAACAAAATTACTTACTACGTATTCCGTTGCCTTGATTCCTTCTGCTTCGAGAATAGGATACGCATGGTCATAGTTGTCCTGATATCCGTCGTCAAATGTGAACATAACTTTAGGAGTGCTACGGGCATTGTAAGAAATCGAAAAAATGCCAATGCTTGCATATTTTCCACTAGTCCCGCCAAACCTTAAGTTTATACTATTAATATTTGAAAGGTCAGGTGCTCCTCGCTGTTCAAAATCAGAAATCGAAACTCGAATACGCGCAACACCGGGAGATCTATACCAATATGACGTATTTATATAATGACGAAAATAATTGTCGGAATCAGTTCTCAAATCCACACGGAGATCATCAAGCGTAGTCTCCGGTAATGCTCCATAGAAGTTGAGAATCAATTCAATATTAGTTAAGGATGAAAAATTCTGGGGTTGGTTAAAAACCTTTCCTACATAAGTAGCTTCACTTCCACCTCCTGGTACAGAAGACATCACTTTTACTGGATTCAATCCTTGATAAGTGACAGTTTCATCAATTACGAGCGGTACTGCATTCAGCTTATAATTAAATTCTGATAACTGAGGTCTGATAAGCGGTATTCCCTCATATGTCGAAGGTAGTGCATTTATCATGGATATAACAGTGTCCTTGGTAAATGGCCCACTGTCAGCTGAAGGAAAAACAGAAAACGTACTTGTAATTACAAATATTGACATTAAAACGCATGCTGTCTTTCCAATAATGATTTTTTTTATAACTTTTGTCTTTGCAAACTCTAATTTTTTCATAATACATAAGCTCCTTTTTACGACTAATTCATACATCATGTTTTTAGAATTATACATTAATCTACTATTTATTATCTCAGTAGTTTTATCGATATTTAAACAATGAATTACTGATACCGCATCTTTCTATTGAAAATAAAAAACCTCACTAATGTACTATATACATAAGGAGGTTGCGCTAATAGCTCAATATATCCTAAGCGCCCATTTAAAGGATATATGTCAAAGCCTCTTATTGTGAAAATAAAATATTTATTTTCTATTAATTTACATTGTCAGTATAATCCCTTTGATGTCTTACGTCAATCATTCGATGTTATTTGTTTACAATTATAAAAAATTGAAATCAGTGTGAGCAATCTCGTCTTTTACAGGATCTCAGTGGTTTTTGTCTATTTTTTTCTAGATGAAATTTTCATTGTGCTCGTATGTAAAAGAAGAACAAAAGGCATTATAAATACAAGGTTTCTGTGTAGCTTCATAAAATTAATATCAGGTATAAGATTTGCCATTATGCCGCTTTTTAGTAAAATACCTCCGACTGTCACCATTAAAAGCATACATATGAAAACCCAGGCAATCACCTTAGAAATTATGGTCAGAGTCTTTTTATTTTTTATGTCGTTTTTGTTAATGAGCAATCGGCCTTTAAGTGCCGCAAACATCTGCTTTCTTGATCCGGAGAATGCTAATACTGCAAGAGGTGCAATAAAAATAAGCAGGCCCGCAAAAAAATGTAAGTTTGCAACTGATAAAATATATGTTGTCAATAAATACAGCGTTATACCGAGTGCGATATTTATGACTGCAAATAAAAGAAATGGAAAATGTCCTGCTGAGAAAATCGATTTGAAAATTTTCATGTGCTACCTCCTCGTACATAAATTTTGTTTTATAAAAGTCAGCACTCATCACGAATCAAAGACTACTTCTTTGCTGCGCTGAAATCACCGCTCATGACAAAGGCAGCATTGAAATCCCCCGTCATTTGACCGTTAATAAGCTGACCTGTAAATTTAAAACTTCCGCTGCTGTCTCCTTCACCAATGTTTTGGCTTTTTATTTCAATAACAACCTTGTCATCTTCAGTAATTTTGATTTCTCCCAGGAGTGGTTCTTCAACAACGTCGACATAATCGGTGCTTGAGGTCAGTTGCTTTAAAGAGATTTTTATCTTATTTGACTTGTCGGAAGGATCGGGCTGAATTATTGTCAATTCACAACCAATAACTGTTCCCTTTATGGTCACTTTGGTATCTGGAGGTATTGCCGCTTCAGGGAATATGCCGTTTATTATATTTACAAAAACCTTCAAAATCGAATTAATGATAAAATCAATAGGCCCTGCCTCGCGAATTGTATAATTAAAATTCCATTTACCGTAAAGGTCTAACACAGTAATCGGTGCTCTGGCGGTTGCAATTACCTTGCTGTCCTTCTTGTTCACCATTGTACAGGTGACTGTATTATCACCTTCATTCTTGTATGTGTATTCGATTTCAGGTATTTCAGTTTCTTTCTGTTCTTCACCGAATCCAAAGTTCCATACATATTTTACATCTGGAGGTGATGATGATTCTTTAACAATAAATTTAACTTTTTTGTGCAAAAACGCCTTGTAGCTGTCCTCGGTAAACTTCAACTCCAGCTTCTCGTTATATATAACCTTGATGCGCTTAAAATCGCTGTAGCTTTGCCCGGTATTATCAGTGCTGTAGTCAATTGTGTTATATAATGCCAGGTCATTTATGCCATTGTCTAAAGTGACTGTAGATACAATAATACCGTTAGGAGATTTTTTGTTGCCGACTAATAAAGAGCAGTTTTGCAGTCCTTTGTATATAGCGGTTTGTTGGTTGCTGTATGAGGTGAAAATTCCAAATACCAGTTTACCGCTAACGATTGGGTCGACCTTCGCTGTATCAGCGGTTGATAATTTCAATTCGTCCGGGCAAGGAGCCCACTCAGTTACAGTATTGGTGGCCGGGTCTATTTTCTTGGCGATTTTTATATCAAATTTCGCGAAAACCCCATCACCCGCCTTGCCTTTTTTCATATCTTCATAAAGTGATTTTACTTCGTCATAGTTATTTAGGGCGCTTTTAGCTATATAGTAAATCTGAGGGTAGAAAACCTCGCCGTCTTCTTGGATTGCCGTTGCATTTGCTCCGGAAGAGTAAGGGGAAAATCCTTTCGTGCCAGCACTAATATATCGATCTGCCTTCCCTGGTTTGTTGGGATCGGCAACGTATATTTTATTATCCTCTATCTTATATGCAACAATGGCATGACCGCCATTCTGAGGCTTGCCGTCCTTGTCAATGTATTCACGCCGTATTTCCACATATTGCGGTTCTTTGGTAAGAAACATTGAATATGCAAAAGAATACATCGTCATATCTGCGCTGTATTTTCCGAAAAACTTGGATACCACTCTGCTTTTTGAATCCCAGTCTGTCGTTTTTTGCACCATCGATGCAAATCTTATCCCCCACGAATCATCCCACCAGAATTTCGGTGTTTTCTGGCCGTAGTCATTATTGTCAAAACGCCCGTTCAACCTTGGCTCGCTATTTTTCTGATATACTTCTGTGTAGTACCACATAGCGGAAATTGTAGAGCCTGAGCAAAATCCTCCTGGCGCTATCTGAGAACCAATATTTACAAACTGCCAGTCATCAATTCCCGGAGTAAAACCTGTATCTATCTGCATATTGTCGAGTTCGGATTTCTTGACCTTGGCTATTACCGGTTCTGAAAAATGATTCATTATAAGTGTGATATGATTATTATCAAGCTCTATGGTTGGAATCCCCTCAAGCTTTCCTGTCTTAGTATCATAGTAAAACCCCATCGCAAATTCATCACTGCTCTTTTTGATAGGGATGGTGACAGTCATCGGCTCATTAGAAAACTTATGTCCGTTTTCTATTGTTATCAGAGGAGAAATCGGTGTGAATTTCGGACCGAAAGCATGGGATTTAATGGGACGGGTGCTTATTGAAAAATCAATCTTGTCCTTATATGAGCCGTTGGCAACAGTAATTTTCATGCCGTTTACAGGACTTTTGGGGTCATTAACCGCTACCACGCCGCCTGTTGAAGGAACAGATGCATTGACAGCCTGCTGTCTCCTTCCCAGAGTCATGTTATCGCTCATTTTGGTTTGATTGTAATAGATGATTCCAGCTACAATCACAAGTATAAAAATTCCAAATGTTATGAGACCCTTGTGTGATTTTTTTCGTTTTGTCTTCCTGGCTGGTGGATGCCACTCGAGTTGCGCCTGTTCAATTGAAAGATATATGTTGCGCTCGGAATCAAAGATCGAATCACCGACAAATAACTGCGCTTGTGCCTCCATTGCAAGCATTTGTTCGGTTGTGTAAGGCCCGTAACTGAGATTTTCGCGAATAATAAACCATTTATTCATTTGACTGCTCTCCATTTTCCATAATATCAAGCTGTTTCATTTACCATGAATTGTATTAAGTAAAATTTTACTTCATTTATGTACAAATTACAATTGGTTTATATGGATATGTGGTATAATGTCGGTGTAATATTTTGTGAATGACTTAAGTTGAGTATCGTTTGCTATCCTGTCAATCTTCTTCTCACAAGTTATTCATAAGTAATACTAAGTTTGGTCGTATTGGTTTTTTATTCGACTAAATGTTTTCAGGTAAGTTCCGATTAGTTTATTTCAGTTTTGTTCAGTATTATTTATTAGTTTCAAAAATCAATTTTTATTATGGAAATCAAATAATTGAAGGAGGTCGAAATTATGCCATATTTTTATGCACTATTAGTAATTCTTGTCATTTTCTTTCTAGCAGGTATCAAAATTGTCAGACCGACAAGCCGCGGACTTATTGAGACACTTGGTAAGTACACCAAGTATGCCCAGCCCGGATTTCACTGGGTATTCCCTGTAATACAGAAAATCTATCTGGTTAATATCACCGAGCAGATGTTCGACGCCGAACCACAGGTTATAATCACCAACGATAATCTTAATGCAACAGTTGATGCGCAGATTTACTTCAGGGTCAAATCCGATGAGGAAAGCGTCAAAAATTCGATTTACAATGTCAATAACTATAAATACCAGATAGTAAATCTTGCCAGAACCACTTTACGTAATATCATCGGTACAATGACACTGAAATCCGCCAACAGCGAGCGAGGCCTTATTGATTCGGACCTGCTCAGAACGCTTCTCGAAGAGACCGCCAAATGGGGCATTGACATTGTAAGGACAGAACTCAAAGAGATTGATCCGCCTAAGGATGTACAAGAGACAATGAACAAAGTTGTCAAAGCGGAGAACGAAAAGGTAGCCGCAGTTGACTTTGCGACTGCAGCGGAAACCACTGCTGACGGTATCAAGCGCGCAGAGATCAAGAAAGCAGAAGGTATCAAGCAGGCCAAGATTCTCGAAGCAGAGGGCGAAGCTCAGGCTATCAAACTGGTCAACGAAGCAGCCGAAATGTATTTCAAAGGAAATGCACAGTTGCTGCGAAAGCTTCAAACTACTGAAAACGCGCTGAAGAACAATTCCAAGATAGTGGTCAATTCGAATTCTGAGCTTATCAATGTAATCGGCGAAATGTCAGGGGTACTGCCTATTGATAGGCAACACAAGACAGCGCCGGACAAATAAGTATTAATATACATCAATTAGCAACAGGGAAATGATTCACTGACTAAAAGTGAATCATTTCCCTATTTTTTCATTAGATTAAGTTGGTTAGGCTGCTTAAGTTGGCTAGTTATTTTAAATTTAGTAAATTGAATTTCTCGGGTGTCTTCAAAAAAGAACACCTTGCGACAATATTCGAATTTCATCGTCCGTCAATATTATCGATGAAGCTTCAACAGCATCTGTCAATTGTTCCTTGTTTGCAAATCTAACAATAGGAAAAACCGGAAATGGCTGGTTCAAGAGAAATGCAAGGGATATCTGTGATATGGGTCTTCCCTGTTTCTGTGAGACTTCACGAGCTGCATTTAACCGCAAATCATTTAGCTGATTGTCATAATAGTTCAATAATTTAGGATTCATTTCTGATTTAGGGCCATTTGACAGT
>CAZZCN010000092.1:9770-10397 GCA_964652975.1 uncultured Oscillospiraceae bacterium
ATCCCTTAGCCATAGCCGAATAAGGCATCGCTGCGCATCCGGATCCGAGATGCCACTCATACTCCTCCTGAGTCATTGCAACTAGAGTAAAATCCTCCGTCCCTTCCGGATTCATAGAGGCGTAACCCCATCTGTTCTGCACTCCGAAAAAGCCGTCAGAATTTTCTTTAACAAAATAATTTTGCGCCTCGATTATTCTTTTCGTTGTCCAGTTCGACAAGCCGAACAATTTTATCTTTCCTTCCTTTTTCAATTTGATTAAAGGCTCTAAAATACTTTCAACAGGCAGTTCAGTAGAATCTCTGTGAAGCCAGTAGATATCAACATAATCGGTCTTTAGTGCTGCAAGTGACTCTTCCAGGTCATCTCTTACACACTTTTCATTAAGCCTTGAAACGTCGGTTGCATCCAAATCGAAGTGACCACACTTGGTGCTTATTATAACGTCAGAGCGCAGCATTGCTTTTTCTACATTGATTTTACGGTCAAGCCACTCCCCTATGATAATTTCACTTTCATTTGTACCGGATTCAAGCCATTTACCATAAATATTTGCAGTGTCAATCAGATTGCCACCCAGTGAAAAATACATATCAAGCATTTCGTGGCTCTCAGTTGTATTGCTAA
>CAZZCN010000093.1:0-9915 GCA_964652975.1 uncultured Oscillospiraceae bacterium
CCATGATCCTGGCCGGCGGGCAGGGAAGCAGGCTCGGTGTCCTGACAAAGTATCTTGCAAAGCCTGCCGTACCTTTCGGTAGTCGTTATAGAATAGTTGACTTTACACTCAGCAACTGTTCCAATTCCGGAATCGAGACAGTCGGTGTTTTGACACAATATCAGCCATTGGACCTCAATACATACATCGGCAACGGGCAGCCATGGGATCTTGACCGTATATATGGAGGCGCCTATATACTCCCGCCTTACCAGAAAAGCAGCAAAAGCGACTGGTACAAGGGCACAGCTAATGCCATCTACCAGAACACTGAATTCATTGATAATTACGACCCCAAATACGTTTTAGTACTCTCCGGAGACCATATTTACAAGATGGATTATGCCAAAATGCTAAGAGCTCATATGGATGCAAACGCAGATACCACCATTGCGGTTTTTGAAGTGCCATGGGAGGAAGCATCACGTTTCGGGATAATGAAAACGAATGAAGCGAACGAAATTACACAGTTTTTTGAGAAGCCTGCCAAGCCCAAGAGTAATCTTGCTTCCATGGGAGTTTACATTTTTACATGGGATGTACTCAAAAAGAAGCTGGAAGAGGACGAGCAGGACAATTCCTCATCACATGATTTCGGCAAGGACATCATTCCAGAGCTTCTAAAAGAGAAGAAAAAGATGATTGCCTATAATTTCTCAGAATACTGGAAGGATGTTGGAACCATTGAAAGTCTGTGGGAGGCGAATATGGACCTTCTTGACAGACCGGAGGAGATCAATCTGATGGATTCCTCATGGAGGATTTACAGCAGGAACCCTGTCAAGCCGGCACATTTTATCGAGAAAGGTGCTATAGTCCACAACAGCTGCCTTACAGACGGATGTCTGGTTGAAGGAACACTGGAGCACTCGGTTGTCTTTAACAGTGTAGTTATAGAGAAAGGCGCAGTCGTAAAGGACTCTGTTCTTATGCCCGGGGTTGTAATTAAATCCAAAGCATACGTCAACAGAGCCATTGTAGGAACTGGGACGGTCATAGGCAAAAACACGAAAATCGGATATTCCGCTATTGACTCCAGTCCGTATATAAACACATCAATATGTTCCAATGATATCTGCGTTATAGAAAGCAACCTGGTAATCAAGGACAATGCGAATATCCCGTGCAACAGCATGGTAGAGATCAGAGACGACCTGCCAGATGACCAGAATGTAATAGCAAGCTCCAAAAAAAGTTTATAGGGGGAACAATATATGTTAATAGATGCAATGGGATTGATTTTGGCGGATAACAACAATATACAGCTGGGCGAACTTACAAAGCCCAGAGCCCTTGCCGCTGTTCCTTTTGCCGGGAGATACCGGATAATCGACTTTATGCTTTCCAACATGGTGAACTCGGGTATCATAAGCGTCGGAGTTTTAACCAGCAACAAGTATAAATCACTGATGGACCATCTTGGAAACGGTTCTGCATGGGATTTGTCACGTAAGAACAAGGGACTTTTCATTTTGCCTCCATTTATCAATTCTGAAAGCTATGTATGCAGCCCCAAAGGTGACATAGACGGACTTTCAGGGGTGTTGGATTTTTTCAGAATGAACAGGCAAAAATATATTATAATCTCAGGAAGCAATGTTATTTTGAATACTACATTCAACGAAATGGTTGAGGAGCATGAAGAGTCGGGAGCGGACATCAGTATTTTATTTAATCATGATGGTGTTAACGATAGCGAGCTTTCCGTTATTCTCGAAACTGACAAGAAAAACTGGGTTAAGGATGTCTACATCAAGCCTCTAAAGCCTGTATCCGACAAAGCGTCTCTCGGAGTGTTTGTTATGAGAAGAGAACTTCTGATAGATATGATTACGGAATCCATTTCCCGTGGAGAAAGTGATTTTACATTTGACATGCTTATTCGCAAGAGCAGTTCGCATAAGCTTAGGGGCTTTGAGTTCAAAGGTGTAAGTTTGAGAATCAATTCTATACAAAGTTATTTTTCCAGCACAATGAAGCTGATGGAGAAGGAAGTACGTGACCAGCTGTTCATGACCGAGCAGAGAATTTTCACCAAAGTCAAGGACGAGGCGCCGTCTCTTTACTCCTCCGAATGTGAAGTCAGCAGGTCGCTGATTTCAGATGGATGTACTATCAATGGCAAAGTAGAGAACAGCATGATTTTCAGAGGTGTGACGATTTCCAATCGTGCTTGTATCAAGAACAGCATAATAATGCAAAATGTTCATATCTCCGAAGGGTGCGAACTTGAGAATGTTATTATCGACAAAAATTCCATCTTAAGGCCTGGCATCAAGCTTATCGGACAGGCGAACTATCCGGTGGTAATAGGTAAGAGCTCCATTGTCTGAAAGAATAGAATTCTTTCAGACAAGAAAAAAACCATTTGGCAGCATAGAGGCTGCCAGAAACCATAGTATGAAAGAATAGATTCTTTCATACATTTTAAAAATCATTTGACAACATCGAAGTTGTCAGAAACCTTCGGTTTCACATGATTTTTCATATTATTTTATGGTTTTTCTTGGCTAATAAAGAATAAATTTTTTCACACTATTGAGAAAAAGGAGGATATACACATGAAGCGAAATGAGAAGAAGACAGGTAAAAAAAATCCTTCAGTACTATTTATTTCCTCTGAAGTCTCACCATTTGCAAAAGTCGGAGGACTGGCGGATGTTGTGGGCTCCCTGCCGAAAGTGCTTATAGAGCAGGGTTGTGACGCAAGGGTTATAGTTCCTTTTTATCGTAAGATCAAGGACACCTATCTTGAGAAAGCAAAGCTTATCAAATGGTCAATGATCAAGCTTGGATGGCGTTCACAGTACAGTGGATTGTATGAGTATGTACACGAAGGTGTGACATATTATTTTATTGATAACGAATATTTTTTTGGGAACGAGAAAATATATATCGAATATACTTTTGATATCGAGAGGTTTTGTTTTTTCCAGAGAGCGGTTCTTGATGCAGTAGGCGAAGCGATGAATTTTTATCCTGATATCCTGCACTGCAACGACTGGCAGTCCGGGATGATTCCGTGTCTGCTCAAGGCGCATTACCAGTCAGTCGGATTTCTGACAAATATCAAAACTATCTTTACAATTCACAATCTAAAATACCAGGGAATTCACAGTAAGACCATGGTAGAAGACCTTCTCGACCTGCCAGCGCTATTCATGAACAACGATGGCGCGATGCTTGGTGGAGACGCTAATTTTCTCAAGGCTGGAATTGTTTATTCCGATGCTATATCAACGGTATCGGAAACTTATGCCAGGGAGATTTTTACACCGGAATACGGTGAGGGACTGGAAGGTGTTTTACAGAAATATTCCTATAAGCTTACCGGAATAGTAAACGGAATAGACATTGCAGAGTACAATCCCGAGTCAGACCCATATATCACCAATAAATTTAGTTCAGAGATGGTTTTTGTTAATAAACGCAAGTGCAAAGCCAAGCTGCAAGAAGAACTCGGTCTAGTCAAAACCGTCAAAATCCCTTTGATAGGTATGATTACAAGGCTTGTTGACCAGAAGGGACTGGACCTGCTTCTGGATATAATTGATGACCTTGTTCAAATTCCTGCACAACTCGCAGTTCTCGGAACCGGTGATCCGTATTATGAATCAGCACTGATTGATCTGGCATCCAAATACCCCGATAACCTTTCTGTCTCGATTACTTTCGATAATCCGCTGGCACACAGGATTTATGCCGGATCCGATATGTTCATGATGCCGTCTTTGTTTGAGCCTTGCGGGCTTTCCCAGATGATAAGCATGACTTATGGTACAGTACCGATAGTGAGGGAGACTGGCGGACTGAAGGATACAGTTATTCCGTATAATGAATTTACAGGCGAGGGCACAGGGTTTTCATTCCAAAATTCCTTTGCCGGTGAACTTCTTTTGATTACAAGAGTAGCATGCGAGGTTTTCAAAAAGAAGAAAGAGGCGTGGAAATGGCTTATGCTTAACGGTATGAATTCAGACTTTTCATGGAACGCTTCTGCGGCCAAATATCTTGAACTATATAAAAAGATCCAAGCTTGAAATAATTGTATCAAAAAATAGTGGTATCTAACGAAAAATTAAAGCTTGGTTAGAATGTAAGAGTAATAGTAAACACAAAGCAATATTGGAGTTATATGGAACTTTATCACAACAGCAGACAGACAAGATATAGAAATCCGTTTGGAGCGGTCCCAACTGATGAGAAAGTAGTAATAGGAATCGAGTTATCCGGATTTGAATGTTTTCATGACTGCTACCTCGGCTATTCGTATGGACTAAAATCGTTTTCTGAGGGTAGGATCAGGATGACCTGCTCAGAAAAGGAACCCGGTTTTTATACTTGTAATTTCAAAGTACCTGCTGAAAGCTGTCTAGTGTTTTACTGGTTTGAGGTAATTACAGATAATTCTATAGTATATTATACGAAAAATACAATTACCAACGATGGCTCTGGAACAAAATCCAATACAAAGCCGGCTGTTATTTCTAAAACAGATAACCAACCGATTCCTTTTCAAATTACAGTTTTTAGCAGAGATTTCAAGACACCCGACTGGTTCAAGGGGGCGGTGGTCTATCAGATTTTTCCCGATAGGTTTTCAAGGGGCAGCAAGTACTCTTTTGAGGGTATGACTGGTGCGCGTGACATACCGGAGCGTCTTTTCCACGAAAACTGGAACACCGATGTCGACTTTATAGGAACACCGGAAAATGGATATATGGCTTGCGACTTTTTCGGGGGAAGTATCAACGGAATAAGAGAAAAGCTTGATTACTTAAAAGCGCTGGGTGTTGATGCAATATATCTGAATCCAGTTTTCGAAAGCAAATCCAATCACCGGTACGATACAGGAAATTACGAAAAAATCGATCCTATTCTTGGTTCGAACGATGAGTTTGAGGAATTTTGTGCACAGGCAAATGAATTGTCGATACAAGTGATACTTGATGGCGTTTTCAGCCACACAGGCGCTGACAGCATATATTTTAACAAGTACGGCAGATATGGCAGAGAAGGTGCTTATCAGGATGCAGAGGGTAAAGCAAAGTCGCCGTATTTTTCATGGTATAACTTCAAAATCCTGCACGGAGTGATTTCGTATGATTCATGGTGGGGGTTCAAGGATCTGCCGAATGTCAACGAAAACGATCTTTTATATAAGGATTATATGCTCGGACCGGACGGAATTGTCAAAAACTGGATTCGCAAAGGCGTCGGCGGATGGCGACTTGATGTGTCCGACGAAATTCCGGACTCGTTTCTAAGGGAACTTCGTAAATCCGTTAAATGCGAAAACAAGGATGCCATCATCATGGGTGAAGTCTGGGAGGACGCCAGCAACAAAGTAAGCTATGGAGAATTCAGGGATTTTCTTATAGGCAATACCCACGATTGCGTTATGGGTTATCCGTTTAGAAACACCGTCCTTGCCTGGCTTTCAGGGAAATGCGGGGTTGCCGACATGGTCAACAGACTTGAGACAATCCGTGAGAATTATCCTGTCGAATCTTTTTATTGCAATTTGAATCTTATAAGCAGTCATGACATCGTACGTGCCATAACCGAACTCGTTGGAGAACACCAGCCGGACACAAGACTGGAGCAGGCAAAACGATATCTGACCGCAGAACAGAGAGCAAGAGGTGAAAGGCTTCTAAGACTTGCTATGCTTATGCAGTTTACCACTCCTGGTGCGCCAAGCGTGTATTATGGCGACGAGATCGCCATGGAAGGATATAGCGACCCTTTCAACAGAAGAACTTTTGACTGGCAGAAACTAGAGCAAAGAAACTGTGAGATTACTGACTGGTTATCCGCTTTGCTTTCATTTCGCAAAGAGCACAGTGTATTTCTTACAGGATATATTGAGTATTTGAATTATAGTGACGATTTGCTGGTTTTCAAGAGATTTATGGCACCTCAAATTAATCAGGAAAATAACTCGGACAAATCTAGCGAAGATGTAACAGGTAAAGCTAGTGACGGACATTCTATTATCGTAAATGAAACAGCTAACGACAATGTAAACGATAAAACATACAATAATGAAAACGAAGAACAAGTTGGTCAATTAAACGATAATATTCCAATTAATAAATCACTGATTTCTATAGAATCACAAACTGTTAAAACAGTTGATGCTTTCGGCAAAAATTTTGATTATGAGGAGCCATTCTACATTGCAATTAACCGCAGGGAGTATGTCCAACATATCAGCCTTCCTGATTATGAAGGTGATCTGGCCGCTTTGTCCGGGGTTATTATTCAAGGTGGAATCAGAGTATTCGAAGTGTAGGTTGTGTTAAAATTCCGATATACTTCGGCGGCGTCAGTGATTGTTGAAGAAATTCTGACTAAGCAGAATTTCCATAGATATAAAACATTAGTTTTGTCATAATATATCTTCACATGCCTATTCTACAATAACATACGCAACATAGAAAATATGTTTTTACGAGATTTGATATTAAAAAACCACTATCCAGTGGCTTTGGTGGCATTTATTTAGTTTGTAAGTGTCGAAAACCCGTCAATATATTTTATACAACAAAAATAGTTTTGCGGTTCATATCTTTGTTTGCTAAAAGACATCAAAGAGACATAAAGTAAAAATCTTACCCTTGTTTTTGAAGGGATACTTGCTAAAATATAATTAATAAATTGGTATTAGTTTTGTTACTTGTGAACTAACTACATATTAAAGTTAGTAAATCTAATGGGTGTTAAAACAATTTTTAGCGTACGTGCTCAAAGCAACACTTATTTGTGATAAAGATTTTGCTTCAGATTGGAGATTTAAATGAAAGAAATATCTATTCATGAGAACAATATATACATAAATATTGAAGTTCAAGATGATGGGGACGTTAGATTATACAATTTTTCATCTCTTCCTTTTGATAAATTAAAAGAAGAACAGAAGAAATGGTTTCGTTGTGTAGAATTACAGGTAACAGGGGAAAATCAAAATACCCATCATGGTCACAAATTAACCGGAACATGTCCGGGTTCTCGTTTAAAATATATTGAGCATAAAGAATATAGAAACAAATATGGTAAAAAGTTTGAACTGGTTATGACAGATAATGGTCTTGATGTTCAAGTTAACTATCAATTCTATGATGATGTTCCCATTGTTAAAGCATGGACAGAGGTTACTAATAACTCGGATAAGAATAAAGGACTTGAATATGTTTCATCTTTTGCGTTGACAGGCATATCAAAGAACGGGCAATTAGACTGGGACAAGAAAAGCGAAGTATATATCCCTCATAATACATGGAAAGGTGAAATGAACTGGAAAAAGCATTCGGTAAGTGAAATGGGTTTATCTAAGATTGATGAATTTTCACTTAAAAGAATTTCTATTAATAATACTGGAACTATGTCAACTTCTGAATATCTTCCTATGGGTTGTTATAAAAACACTGAAACAGGCGAAATGCTTTTTTGGCAAATTGAGAATAATGGTTCATGGCACTGGGAAATTAGTGACATTTCAAATCATTTATACTTACAATTGAGTGGACCAAACGAAACTGAAAACAAATGGTGGAAAAACTTAGAACCAAAAGAAACCTTTGTTTCTGTACCTGTTGCTATTGGTGCAATATCAGGAGATTTTCAAGATGCTATGCAAGCAATGACGGTTTACAGAAGAAGAATAATTAGAAAATTTGTAGATAACATTAAACTACCCGTAATATTCAATGATTATATGAACTGTTTAATGGGAAATCCAACAACTGAAAAATTATTGCCGCTAATAGATGCAGCAGCTGAAGTTGGTTGTGAGTATTTTTGCATAGATGCGGGTTGGTATTCTGACGGTGAATGGTGGGATGGGGTTGGTGAGTGGTACCCAAGCACTAAACGATTTCCAAATAAAATTGAAGAGCCGATAGAGTATATAAAAAGCAAAGGTATGATCCCTGGTTTGTGGTTAGAGATTGAATCAATGGGAATGAACTGTAAAATGGCTAAGGAAGTGCCAGATGAATGGTTTTTCATGAGACACGGAAAACGCGTAATAGACAATAGCAGGCTACACCTTGATTTTAGAAATCCAGACGTAATAAAACATGTAGATTCTGTTATAAATAGACTATTGAAAGAATATGAAATAGGATATATAAAAATGGATTATAATGTTGATTATGGTTGTGGAACAGAAGTAAATTCTAATAGCTTTGGTGATGGACTTTTAGTACATAATAGGGCATATTTAAAATGGATTGATTCTGTATATGAAAGATATCCAAATCTGGTAATTGAAAACTGTGGTAGTGGTGGTTGCAGAATGGACTACGCAATGTTGTCAAGACATAGTATTCAATCTGCCAGTGACAACGAGGACTATAGAAAAAACGCTTTTATTTCAGCCTCAGCACCAACTGCTGTTTTGCCAGAGCAATGTGCAATTTGGTCTTATCCGCTTCGAGAAGGTAGTGATGAAGAGGTGGCATTTAATATGGTAAATGCCATGCTGATGAGAATACATCAAAGTGGTCATATGGCTGAAATATCTAAAACACGAAAAGAAATAGTAAAAGAAGGTATTGACTATTATAAAACCTTTAGAGAATTAATTCCAAAAAGTCTTCCAATTTGGCCATTAGGTCTCCCGAGTTATTTTGACAGTTGGATTACTGCAGGCTTAGAAGTAGAAAATAAAATCTTTCTTGCAGTTTGGAGACTTGAAAATGAAAATGATAATTGTTTGGTACCTATTCATAAGCTGAATGGTAAAAATATTGATGTTAAGCTAGGGTTTCCGCGTGAAGCAAAATGTGATTTCAAATGGGAAAAAGATTCTGGCGTTTTAATAATAGAAATGCCAAAAAACAGTGCTAGAATACTTGAAATTACTATTAATTAAAGTATAAAAATAATTTAAGCAGTAGGAGCATTTAAAAAAATAAACAATCCAATATTCTTGTATTCTATATAGCAAGAGTAACATATTTAGTGGTATATAAATTAGGAGGAATTATCATGTATAAAAAATTATGTTCAATATTATTTATGGTTTCAGTGTTAGCATTTAATTTTACTGTTTTTGCACAAGGAGGAAAATCGATATCTGATTGGACTAATCTTCCGGGATACACAGCAAACCAAGCTGCTATTATTAAGCAAACAAGCACCGGAATTAACTTTAAATGCGATGGTTACTATGATGAAAAAGTGAAGGCGTTTTCAGGAATCGTTTTTAATGAACAGGTGGATGTAAATAATTTTTCTATTGAGTTTAAAGCCAATAAAATTCCGGGGAATCAAGAACTCGGGGATGATGTCTGGGTCGGTATTGGGCTATTGGAGAATAAGAATTGTTGGTATACGCTGGATCCTTCTTTTAATCAGGGTATGGTAAATCTTATAAGACCTAATACAACAGATATAGATAATTCTTTATTTGAAGTTTTAAGTGGAATAGATTTTTATGAGAGTGGCAAGCTTTTATATGCAAAGCAAGGTGGAAATCTACATGTTCAAACTTTTAAAGTTGAATTTAAAAAGAATATAGACAATACTTACAGTTACTACTTAAATGGAATTAAAAGTAATATTGCTTTTAAAAGATTAAATAATGTGTTTGCAAGTGGCAAGGCTTATCTATATTTTGGTACGTCAACGGATACTGGAATTATGTGGGATATAACTATTACAAAGTTAAATGGAGTATCATTATCCAATACCCCATCGACAGCAAGCAGTAGCAACAATATAGCAAGTTCAAGCAGTAGTAACAATATAGCAAGTTCAAGCAATAGTGCAAGTAGTGCTTCTATTGTAAACAATTCGAAAACTACATCTATTACTACTGTTGGTTCATCATCAGATAATATAATATCATCAATTTCATCAACATTA
>CAZZCN010000094.1:0-9887 GCA_964652975.1 uncultured Oscillospiraceae bacterium
AATCTACGCACTCTTTAGCACGGACGCTACAGGAGTCGCAAATACCGATGCAGATGTAAATTGCTCCGTGAAAGATCCATACACCCTCCGCTTTGACAGTTTCACCGAGACCGATACGACATTCTCGCAAACTATTTCTGGGTCCTCGTTGATAAGCAGCACGGAAATGTCAAGTAATTTTAAAACTTATGGAACGCAAAACGCCAACTCCAGATTTGCAATCACACTCCAGACCAAGGAGATATCCGGGGACTTATCGGCTCTGGCTCTCTCTGGAAGCCAAACCACCAGACTACCGGTTAAATTATTCACAGCCGCTGCATTCAGCACAGATATCAAATACTTAAAGGTCGGTATTATAAAAGACTACGGAGAAGGTTTGATACAGGATGTCAAAATAAACATGGTCGTAACAAACAACAGCAATCAACTCGAAATCGCTCTGCCGCTTTCTGCAATAACAGTTGCAATCGATGGTAATGATGTCCAAAACACGGTAAGTCGTTCGGGTGTCTTCGCCATTGACAACAAATCCCTTTTTCCTGTGGATGTCGCTGTTGAACATGTCACACCGATATCTACTGCAGGTGAGGATTTCCTCAAAATAATTTCTAACAAAACACCGGAGCTGTGGAAGGCACTTGACGTCAAAGGCAGCAAAGAAGGCGTAGCGCTTGAGCTTGTGGGCGGTACAGGGAAACTTCGTAAGAACGTAGCAGAAAACTCAACAACGATACAGAATGAAAATGGTTTTGGCCTTGCAAGATTTGGAAGCGGCGCGACAGCTGATTTCTATTTTGACATCCATCATGGAACCAGGTGGACAAGAACAGCAGCATACCAGTTTGAAACCGTGTTTGTATTCAGCAAGGCAGCGCTTGACGAACCGGTACAATCTGTTGCATTTGCTAATTAAATTGAGTTTCCGATTACCGTGTAATAAAATCTGATCAAATGTGATTATTGATACACTACATTCAATTCGGTAGAATAGCCGCCAACAGGGAATTCGACAGGCGGTGAACGTAAATTAACAGCTACAACCAAGAAGGAGGAATTATAATTGAAAAGTTTTTTATACCGGTTCTTTTTTTCAAATAGCACTAAAATAGCGGGATGGCTTCCGCTTGCAGCGGTTAAGATATCAGCAGCTGTAGTTGGCGCAGTCGTGATAACCGGCTCAGGTTATTATGTGGTGCAGGTGGTTTCGAACAACAATAATAATAACAACAACTCTTCGTCGTCAGCTTCCAGCAAATTGGAATTTGATGATAATGCGCAAAATGGATTGGAAAGCAAGACTCATGAGGAGATTCAGAGTGGATTGGATGCCAAAGTCGCTGCCTCGAAATTCGCGATATCAATCAACACCAACCCGGTTTTTCCAAACGCATCCGAGGAAGGAAACCTCAATATCATCAACCCGTCATCCAATACTTTTCTGACAGTTGTGGAGATATATACATCCGACAACAGGCTTGTTTATAAATCCGGTGCAATCAAACCCGATCAGCGCATCGAAAAAGCGAAGTTATCCCAATCTCTGGACAAAGGTGAATATGAAGCTACCGCATATTTCCTCGCGTATACACCAGATACGCAGGAATTTGTGGGAAAAGCCGGAGCAAAGATAAAAATCAATATTTTAAATTAGGAGGAGAAAGAAAATGAAGAATGAAATGAAAACAAGAATGACCGTCCTGTCAATCATCGTCTGCATGTTCACACTTTCATGCACAGTGGGGGCCACAACTCTGCCAGCCAATCAATCCAACGGAGCTACAACTATGAAGCTTGACATCGCTTCCGCCCAGTTGTCTGTGGAAGTTCCACTTACCCTGTCCTTTGCAATAGACAAGAACGGTGCTGTCACATCCCCAACCGCCATCGTGATTACAAACAAATCATATGCACCGGTCAAAGTAGTAACTGCAACGGTAAATCAGACCTCGCCATGGTCAATTGTAGCCATGACGACAGATTTTATCACGAAAAAAGTGAATACAAAGGACTTTGCATTCTCTCTCGCCGGACAAAGTGCTACACAAGCCACATCATTTGTCACATCAGGATTTGCGCAAATGGCTGCGACCGATACTGCAATAACGGATGCGAACAAACTGTCGCTGACATTGGGCAGTGTAACTCGGATAGCTCCTCAGAGAAGCCTTGCAGCAAGTCAGGAAGTCGCACAACTGGTGTTTGTATTTGACTTTGTCGATTAAGCTTTTCAATTATTCATGAAGGATGACAAGTAATCAGGAAGTCGTTAACAACATTATCTGTATTTGCGTTTGACTTTGCTGATGGTGTATTAATACCTCGTGCTATAGAAGCCCTCGTTATGAGGGCTTTTTCTGTTGTTCGATTAATATACAAAAAATATGCCGTGGCTATGACTGGAATTACAAGCGTATAACTTCATGAAACCAAAAGTCTCCCACATCAAAAACACAATGTCGGCTTAATTACTATTGACAACAAACATGAGTTCAAACAATACCGTCATTCAATTTTTAAAATGTAAATAATTAGATATACTATTTTTTCAATTTTTATTGTATAATTAGTTGTACAAAGGATATTCACTAGGGAGCGAGGGAATTATTGGGATGCTTATAACCTTTGAAGGAATTGACGGATGCGGTAAATCCACGCAAATTGACATTTTTCGCAAGAGACTAATAGACGAAGGGTATGATACTGTTTTGCTTCGTGAACCGGGTGGGACATCAATAGGCGAGGGCATCAGGAGCATATTGCTTGACAAGTGCAACACAGGGATGTGTATGGAGACCGAACTTCTTTTATTCGAAGCCGCACGGGCGCAGATAGTCAGAGAACTTATAAGACCGCACCTTATGAATAACAGGATTGTGCTGTTGGACAGATTTATAGACTCATCAGTTGCTTACCAGGGTTTTGGCAGAGGGATAGGCAAGGAAGTGGTTGACAGGCTTAATGTTTTTGCCATAGGAGATACTGTTCCGAAGATTACATTCTTGTTTGACATTGACCCGGAGGTTGCCGTTTCACGGCTTTCATCAAGGGACAGGGCGAAGGACAGGCTGGACAGCGAAGGTCTTGCATTTATGCAAGAGACGAGAAGAGGTTACCTTGTTATAGCAAAGGAAGAGCCTGACAGAGTCAAGGTGTTGGACGCTACGAAAAGCATTGAAGAGTTGTCGCATGAGTTGTACAGAATTTTCAAGCAACTAGTGTGAAAGAATAAATAATATATGGTATAATTTCTACAATAATTTTTAATTTTACATAAGCTTTATATATTTTGAGGAGGTTTTGGAAATGAAATTAATTTATGCAATAGTAAACGACGAGGACAACCCGAGACTGATGGCGGAACTCAACAAGAACGGATACAGGGTTACCAAGCTTAACTCCACCGGAGGGTTTTTGAGATCAGGCAACACCACCTTGATGATTGTTGTTGATGACGATAAGTTGGAAGAGGTTCTGGATATTATTCGCCAGTTTTCAAGCAGCCGCAAGGCCGCCATCAATACAAACGTTACTCCTGCAGCAATCGGCGGGGCATATATACCTTACCCGGTCGAAGTAATGGTGGGAGGAGCAACAGTGTTCGTTATCAATGTAGAACACTTCGAAAAGATGTAATGCCGCTAAGTAAATCCTTAATAGGGCAGAATGATTTAAAGGCACGCCTCGGTAAAGCTCTTGAAGAACTGCCGGGGCACGCTTTTGTTTTTGTGGGACCACAAGGGATCGGCAAGCTTTCCTTTGCACGGGAATTCACCAAAGGTCTTTTATGCTTTAACAAGGCAGAACTGGGCGGATGCGGACAATGTCCCTCCTGCAGGTATTTTGAAGAGGGTTCGCACCCTGATTACAAAGAGGTCGTCCTTCAGAAAAATGACAAGACTATCAAGACCGATGTCATCCGCAAAACGATTTGCTCGGACATTTTTATGCTTCCACAGATTTCCAATCGTAAAGTGTACTATGTCAATGCCGACGACCTTAACGAGCAGAGTCAGAACACGCTGCTTAAGACGTTGGAGGAGACGCCTGAATATGCTGTTATCATTCTTGGTGTTTCAGTAGCGACGAATTTGCTTCCCACTATTTTGTCCAGGGTTGTTCCGTTTCATTTTAAACGGAATACAATACAGGAAGTCGAGGGTATTCTTAGAGAACGTGGTATAGAAGATACCAGCTCGTTGAAGTTTTTTGCAAAGCTGTCGGAGGGCATACCCGGATTTGCTATATCACTTTCAGAGAATGATTTTCTGGCAGATCAGAGAGACCGGCTGATCGACATGCTGTTCATGCTGCGAAAAGCTTCAAGAAGCGACATACTTACAGAATATTATTCTTTTTTTGACGAAAATAAAGCGCATGTCGATGATTTGCTGATAGTGACCAATACCTGGATCAGAGACATGATGGTATACTCGGCGTGTGAATCCGCTGACAGACTGATTAATGAAGATAAAGCTGACTTGATACGTAAGAACTGTCCCACAGGGGATATGGTCGTGTCCGCATTCGAAAAGTCCGGGGAGATAGTTCAGAAAGCAGTCAGAGGACTTGAATTGAATGCAGGTTACGAAAACTGTATATGCAATATGCTTATACAGATGAGAAAGGAGATGTCCAATGTCTAAGGTTGTGGGGGTTCGTTTTCGCGAAGCCGGTAAATCATACCACTTTGACCCGGTCGGATTTGTTCTGCACCAGGGTGATTATGTTATAGTTGAAACTGTAAAAGGTGTCGAGATTGGTACTGTTTCAGATGAGATCATCGACATGCCCGCTGAAATGCTGCATCAGCCTGTCAAACCGATTATACGTCTGGCCAGCGAGGCTGACATGGATAAAATGCGGGATAATAAAGTCAAGGAGAAAAGCGCATTTGATATTTGCGCAGAGAAAATTGCGCAAAGAGGACTCGATATGAGTCTGGTGGATGTTGAATATTCATTCGATGGTACGAAGGTTATTTTTTATTTTACTGCTGACGGCAGAGTGGATTTCAGGGAGTTAGTCAAAGATTTGGCGGGAGTTTTCCGTTTAAGAATTGAACTCCGCCAGATTGGTGTCAGAGACGAGGCCAAGATGGTTGGCGGTCTGGGTATATGCGGGCGTGAGCTTTGCTGCAGCTCGTTTTTGAATGATTTCGTACCAGTTTCAATTAAAATGGCAAAGGAACAGAACCTTTCAATGAACCCTGCAAAGATATCAGGAGCCTGCGGCAGACTTTTGTGCTGCCTCAAATATGAGCAGGATGCATATGAAGACGCCCATGCACGTATGCCAAGGAACGGAACAGTCGTTAATACTAAAGACGGCCGTGGGGTTGTCGAAGGGATAAACCTTCTCAGAGAGACTGTGACTGTAAGACTTGACAAAGGTGATGAGGCAGATATGTCTGTGTACAAGCTCGAAGATATAACTTTCAACAGACCCGAATCCAAGAAGGCTCCTTGTGGAGGCAAGTGCCCCGCCAAAGGCGGTGACGAGGGAGGCGGCTGCTGCAAGTCAGCAGTTACAGCCGGTGATGAAGAAGTGGTATACAAGGAAGAGTAGAGTAGACTCGCAATTTTACGATACGCATGGAAAATTCACAATTTACGTCAAGCAAATTGATAATAAATATGTAACTAGCTAGCATTTTTACTGATGCAAATTGAAAATAATTTTATATTAAATGTCTGAATGATTTTGTTATAAAAAATTCAGACATTTTCTGTTTCGAATGTAATTATGAAAGACTTTTGTCATTAATAAAAACAAAAATGAAAATACATATCATTTTATTGCAATATGCTAAATTAGCGCGTAAAATAATCTTTTGTGAAAACGTGAGAATTCAATTTTAAAAGCGAAAATAATTTTCATGCAGGAAAAATCACTTGCCAGCAATGTGCGCTGTCAGACACCATCGGTGCAACTTGATTTTTCTTGCCAATTATTAGCAACAATATAAGTAAATAAAAAATTAATGAGGCTATAGTATCAGATGAACAACAATATATGTAAATAGAAAATAGATGAGGCTTGAGTAGAAAATGAGCAATAACATTTTGAATATAGATTATCCTATAATTGACTGCCATACCCATGTATTCCCAGAGAAAATCGCACGGAAAGCTGTCGATTCGATAGGTGAATTCTACGGTATTACAATGACGCGAACTGGTTCGATGACAGAACTTTACGATGAAGCGCGTAGCTTTGGCGTCAGTAAGATGCTGATTACAACAACCGCGACCAAAAATGATCAGGTCAGGTCGATTAACGATTTTTTATATGAATCCCAGAATTGTTATGAAGGTTTTTTTGCCTTTGGAACACTTTATCCCGAAATGTCACAGTATGACATGGAGATAGAAATTGACAGGATGATTTCCATGGGATTTTACGGGGTCAAACTGCACCCTGATTTTCAGCGGACTCCTGCTGACAGCGACGGTATGAAACTGATAGCGAGATTAGTCGCCGGACGCCTTCCTGTATTGATTCATGCGGGAGACTCAAGGTTCGATTTTTCCAATCCAGACAGAATCCGCAACCTCATCGATAGTGCTCCTTCTGATTTTACACTTATTGCAGCCCATCTTGGCGGTTTCAGTGTATGGGATGAAGCAGCAAATAAGCTCGCGGGGTATGATAATTTGTATGTTGATACATGCAGCAGCCTTAATTTTCTGGATCCGGAGAGGGTGAATGAACTGATAGACATATATGGTGAGGACAAGGTCCTTTTCGGTACAGACTACCCCATGTGGAATTATGCCGACGAGTTTGAAATGATTAACCGCTTGAAGCTATCCCCGGTTACACAGAAGAAAATTCTTTACGAGAATGCGAATTCATTGTTTTTTAATAAAAAACCCATATAAAAAGGAGATGATACAATTTGACCAGACTTTCAAAGTACCTTAAGCCATTTACAATAGGATTAATTGTTTCAATTGCACTATTATTCGGACAGGCCATGAGCGATTTGAACCTGCCTAATTACATGTCGGAGATAGTTAACATAGGTATCCAGCAAAACGGTATAGAGCACGCCGCCCCTGACGCCATATCTGAAAACGGGATGAAGCTGATGACAACATTCATGACTTCAGACGAGAAGCAGAAAGTTGAGGCAGGTTATTCTCTTGTTTCAAATATGGACAAGAATTCGGCCGGTAAAACATACCTGTCCATTTACCCGAAAGCCGGGCAGAAACTTTACATCAAAAATGATTTGGACAAGACTGCAACTAAAGATATTGACGATGTTTTCGGGATAGCCAGTGGAACATTTATAAGCGTTGTGAAGGATCTGGCGGCCAAATCCGGTGGCAAGATAAGCATGACAACATCTGCTGATTCTTTTGATATTACAAAGGTTTATCAAATACAACCAATGTTGGGAATGATTCCTGCATCAACAATTAAGACCGCTCACGACAAAGTTGTTTCAAATGATTCAATTATGTTAAAACAAAGCGGTATAGCACTCGCGAAAGCTTTTTATACTGAACTGGACTATGACCTTGGTAAAATGCAGACCGATTATATACTGAGAATCGGCCTTTTAATGCTTCTTATTGCCTTGCTCGGAGGTGTAGCAACGATTCTGGTAGGACTTTATTCCTCGAAAATAGCAACCGGAGTTGCAAGGAATCTACGAAAAGACCTTTTTAGCAAAGTAGAAAGTTTTTCCAACAATGAATTTGACAAATTTTCAACAGCATCTCTAATAACGCGTAACACCAACGACGTAACGCAGATACAGATGTTGCTTATGATTGGAATAAGGATTTTGTGTTATGCACCTATAATGGCTGTAGGCGGAATCATTATGGCCTTGAACAAGTCCACTTCAATGAGCTGGATTATATTTGTTGCAGTTTTAACGCTCCTTGGATTAATAGCAGTAGTGATGACTATTGCCCTGCCTAAGTTTAAAATCATACAGAAGCTTATTGACAGGTTGAACCTTGTGGCCAGAGAGAACCTGAGCGGATTGATGGTTATCCGTGCTTTCGGCACTCAGCAGCACGAAAAGAACCGCTTTGATGTGGCCAACAAGGACCTGACCAAAACAATGCTTTTTGTAAGCCGTGTCATGGTTTTCATGATGCCGGCTATGATGCTTATTATGAATGGTGTAACACTCTTGGTTGTCTGGGTCGGTGCTCACCAGATAGCGGATTCCACGATGCAGGTGGGCGACATGATGGCGTTTATGCAGTATGCAATGCAGATAATCATGTCATTTTTAATGATTTCAATGATGTTTATTTTTATTCCAAGAGCTGCTGTTTCTGCAGAGCGTATCGCAGATGTTCTTGAGACTGAAGTATCTATCAAAAACCCTGTGTCACCTAAAAGTTTTGACCTTTCCAAGAAGGGGGTTTTAGAGTTCGAAAATGTTTGTTTCAGGTATAATGGTGCGGATGAAGACGCCTTAAGCGAAATTACATTCAAGGCCAGTCCGGGCCAGACAACAGCTATAATCGGGTCTACCGGTTCAGGCAAATCAACAATAGCTAAATTATCGTTGCGTTTCTATGATGTAAGCAAGGGTCGGATACTGGTGGACGGAGTGGACGTCCGCGATGTCAACCTGGAGGCATTGCGCGACAAAATAGGATATGTCCCACAAAAAGGCGTTCTACTTTCAGGAACAATTGATTTTAACTTGAAATACGGTAAACGGGATGCCACCGATGCTGAAATCGCAGAGGTTGCAAAAGTGGCACAGGCTACAGATTTCATAGAAGAAAAGCCCGAAGGCTACGAATCAACAATTGCACAGGGCGGCGGAAACGTTTCCGGCGGACAGAAACAAAGGCTTTCGATAGCTCGCGCTTTAATTAAAAAACCAGAAATTCTGATTTTTGACGACAGCTTTTCAGCACTCGATTTCAAAACCGACTCGAATCTGCGTAAAGCACTGAAAGAACATACCGGCGACAGCACCGTGATAATAGTAGCACAAAGAGTGAGCACAATTATGAATGCAGAGCAGATTATTGTGCTTGACAACGGCAAAATGATTGGTATAGGAACACACAGGGAATTGCTCAAGAGCTGCCCTGAATACTATGAAATTGCCTCATCACAGTTGTCAGAGGAGGAATTAGCATGAGCGAACAGACAAAAAGCACTCCAAAACCAAGGCAAGGTGGCGGTCCTATGGGTGGCGGCCCCGGAATGATGATGGGCGGTGGACCGGTTGTAAAGGCGAAAGACTTTGGCGGAGCAATGAAAAAACTTGTAGGATATCTAGGGAAATATAAGTGGACAATCATTTTTGTATTCATACTAGCCGTGGTTTCCACAGTGTTCATGATAGTAGGGCCTAAAATACTGGGTAAAGCGACCGATGAGCTTTTTACAGGAATAATGAAGCAGATTGCAGGAACAGGCGAAGTGGATTTCCCCAAAATAGCCGGCATAATGATTTGGCTGATAGTGCTATATGGAATTAGTTCATTGTTCTCATACTTTCAAGGATTTGTAATGTCATCTGTCAGTATGAAGATTACATATAAGCTAAGGGACGATATCAATAACAAAATTCACAAGCTGCCTTTTCAATACTTTGACAAGACAACTCACGGCGAGGTTCTTTCAAGAATCACCAACGATGTCGATACCATAAGCCAGACACTTAACCAGAGCCTGACACAGATAATAACCTCATTTACAGCGATAATTGGTATTGTCATAATGATGTTTACGATCAGCTGGCAGATGACTTTGGCTGCATTATGCATTCTACCGCTATCAATGGTGTTTATAATGGCGATTATCAAAAAATCCCAAAAGCATTTTGCCGATCAGCAAAAATATCTTGGAAACGTCAACGGCCATATAGAGGAGATGTTTGGCAGCCATGTTGT
>CAZZCN010000095.1:0-1695 GCA_964652975.1 uncultured Oscillospiraceae bacterium
TTTGGATACTGCTGCGGTGTTATATCAAAGGTGGCCTCAGGCAAAATAACATATGTTTTTGCTTTTTATATACTTAACCTGTTGATGGTATCGACCGATCTGGTTCTTTATTTCAGGAACAAAAAGAAGGATGCCGAAAGGGATGCCATGCTAGAGCCAAGGGTTGAAATAGACGCATAAAACATATTCATTAGTATCTTATTCTAGATTGGCTCAAAGTCATAAATGCTTATAACCATTTATTCATATGTATATACAGTCATTGGCATTATCAGAATATTTCATTGTGTAATCAATCAAAAAAGCTGTCTCCTTTAATCGGAGGCAGCTTTTATATTTGCTTATTAATCTGTGGGGTATAAAGTGCATTTTTCTTATGTTGTATAACCTGTTAATTGCATTATTCGTTTAATTGCATTATTCGTTTAAATAAATATATTGTATTATTTGATAACGGTCATACACTCCTTAGATGTCGGTAGTTGCATATATCGCATTCTGCTGAATAAATTCCTTACGAGGCTCGACCTTCTCGCCCATAAGTAATGTGCATGTCTCGTCTGCCATCTGCGCATCATCAACTAGTACTCGTTTCATCATCCTCGTCTCTGGGTTCATTGTCGTCTCCCAGAGCTGCTCGGAACTCATCTCACCAAGACCTTTATATCTCTGAATAGAGGGGTTCGTCCAGCCTTTTGCGGCCTTAATGCTCTCAAGTTCGGCATCATCATAGGCGTAAGCCTCCTCCTTGCCCTGTGCAACCTTATAAAGTGGCGGACAGGCGATATATACGTATCCTTCGTCTACCAACGGCTTCATATACCTGTAGAAAAATGTCAGAAGTAGTGTTCTGATATGCGATCCGTCTACATCAGCATCGGCCATTATTATAATCTTGTGGTATCTTAATTTGAGTACATCAAAGTCCGAGCCTATTCCTGCACCAAGGGCCAGTATGACCGGCAACAGCTTTTCGTTGCCAAACACCCTGTCTATCCTGGCTTTCTCTACGTTAAGCATTTTGCCCCAAAGCGGCAGTATTGCCTGGTACTTTCTCTCTCGTCCTTGCTTTGCAGAGCCGCCGGCAGAGTCTCCTTCGACGATGAAAACTTCACAGAGTCTTGGATCCTTCTCCTGACAATCCGCAAGTTTACCTGGCAGTGTCGTCGACTCAAGCGCAGACTTCCTTCTGGTCATCTCCCTTGCCTTTCTGGCGGCTTCACGAGCTCTGTTGGCAGACAGACACTTGTCCATCACAATCTTGGATACACCTGGATTCTCTTCCAGATAATTGGATAGCTTCTCACCTACGGCAGCTTCTACAATAGTTCTTATCTCAGCATTTCCGAGTTTTGTCTTGGTCTGTCCCTCGAACTGCGGATTTGACAGCTTGACGCTAATAATGGCGCCCAAGCCTTCACGTACGTCTTCTCCCTGAAGGTTCTTGTCGGCTTCCTTAAGATACTTGTACTTTCTTGCGTAATCATTTATTACCTTCGTCAGTGCAGATCTAAATCCCGTCAAATGGCTTCCACCTTCGACTGTAGCAATGTTGTTGGCATACGAGTAGACACTTTCAGAGTAGCTGTCATTATATTGGATAGCTACTTCGACGAAAGAATCACCGCTTTTAGATGTAATATAAATCGGTGGCTTATGCAGCACTTCCCTGTTCTTGTTAAGGTATTCGACAAA
>CAZZCN010000095.1:1795-9684 GCA_964652975.1 uncultured Oscillospiraceae bacterium
GCTTTGCCGCGCTCGTATCTTTGTTTGTAAATTTTATTGTCACGCTTTACCTGTACCTCCATCCACTCGGACAAGGCATTAACAACGGATGCGCCAACGCCGTGCAATCCGCCGGAAACGCTGTATGCTCCTCCTCCGAATTTGCCACCTGCATGTAGAATGGTATGCACAACCTCAACTGTCGGTATGCCAAGCTTTGGGTGAGGTCCCACAGGTATTCCGCTTCCATTATCGGAAACAAATATTGTATTGTCCTTATTTATCACAATATCTATAGTGTCGCATCTGCCTGCAAGTGCTTCATCGACTGAGTTTGCGACTATCTCATATACAAGGTGGTGCAATCCTCTGGTTGTCGTATCGCCAATATACATTCCCGGCCTTTTCCTGACGGCTTCAAGACCCTCAAGAACCTGAATGTCAGATTCGTTGTATGCTGATGCGTTGTGCGTGTCGAATTGCTCGCATTCATAATTCGTTATGCACTCCTCTTCAATATAATCTTCTGTTAAAGCAGATGGATTAGATGCCAGATTGGCTACATCATCCAAGCTTTCATTATCGTCGTTTACAATATTTTTCTTGTCGTCTGTCATTTTTGTGCCTTCCTTTATGTCGCTATATTCTTCCATATGTCCATTCTTTTTCTTATGGTTCGTGAGGATATCGGGGAAATATATACCTTGTCCATTGCTACTACGATGCTTCTAGGTAGTTCATAGGAAACTATTTCGATCCTGTTCTCCATTTCGGCCTTCTTTAGATACTCGCTTGTTATGCTTTCGGCTCCTGTTACCTCGTCAAAATCGAATATTCCAAGAATTGTCTTTTCGGGAATAGAGTACTCCCCTCCTATGTGTATGTACATTTTTCGCCTTATCCGACACTTTTTGTCAATGAATTTTGATAAAAATACATCAAATGACATTATAGCATTTTACATGATTTTTTCATATAGAAAAATCCAGCGGCTTTGAGAATAATTGGATTAATTTATATCTCTTTTATGATATAAAAAAACATCTGACATATGTACAAATTTACAAAATTCTACCTGCATCAACCTCATAATACTTTATGGTCCTGCCAGGATTCTCCTCCAAAAACTCATGTGCCACATGAGCCTTGACTGTGCATGTCAGTATGACCTGTGCATCTCCAATGCTTTTTAGCAGTGTCTTTCTTCTCTTCTCGTCAAGTTCGCTCATTACATCATCAAGAAGCAATACTGGATAGCTACCGGTCTCGGATCTTATAATCTCAAGTTCCGCGATTTTGAGTGCCAAAACAGCTGTTCGCTGCTGTCCCTGAGATGCAAAGCTTCTTATTATCTCTCCGTTTATTGTAATTTCAAGGTCATCGCGATGTGGTCCGTATGTTGTATTGCCTTTCTCAATATCTTCGTAAAAGTTAGTTTTCAGTTTTTCGAAGATAATATCCTTTATCTCTTCTACGCTGTTGTTCATATCTATACCAGAGATCGTCTTATACTTTACGTAAATCTCCTCTTTTCCGGAAGATATCTCTCTATGGCATCTTGAAGCAATTTCGCATATTTTCTTCGTGAAATCTATTCTTGTAGAAATTATTTTGGCACAAGTACCGGCAAGAGAAATATCCCACACGGCTAGCTGCCCGTAATCCCTGTCAATCTGACGGTCCCGCATCTGTTTTAGCAGACTGTTGCGCTGCGATAGTATTCGCTGAAAAATATTTAGTTCATTGAAGTACATTGGCCTTATCTGTGAAATCAGAATATCTACAAACCTTCTTCTTGTAGAGGGGCCTTCCTTTATCATATAAAGGTCTTCCGGAGCAAATATTACTGCATTAAAAAGCCCCAATACATCGGATGCTTTACTAAGGGCCATGTCATTATGCTTTAGAATTCTGCGATTTTTGAGTCTGCCAGGGTCTTTTATATTTGCTTCCTGGTAAACAATAGATATGTTTTCCATGAAAAGAGGCGTGATCCCTGCTGTGTCATCATCGAAATATTCAAGACTTATCCTATATTCGTCTTTGTCATGAAAAATAAGATCCGTATCCTTGGAAGTCCTATGCGATCGAAGGCACGAGCAAAGATAGACAGCTTCCAGGATATTGGTCTTGCCCTGCCCATTCTCGCCATACAAAACACTGACATCAGAATCGAATTGTAATGTTAAATTATCGTAATTTCTAAAATTCTCGAGCTCCAGTTTTGAAATTTTCATCTTATCAGTGATATCACTATCTTCTTAAAGGAAGAACAAGATATGAGAATTCATCACTGTCTACAGGTCTTATTACACAAGGACCCATATTTCCGTTAAAAGAAATTGAAATTTCGTCTTCCTGTATTACTTTAAGCGCGTCCAAAAAGTATTTTGGATTAAAGTCTATATCAATTTTATTGCCTGAAAGGGAAATTTTGACCTCTTCCCTTACACTTCCCAGGTCTGTATTGGATGTTATAACAAGGGTTTCGTCATCATTGGTAATAAGTCTTACAGGAAATTTCCTGTCGTCGCTTGTTATAATCAATGACGCCCTCTCGATAGCCTCTAATAAGGAGCTGGGAGAAACATTGACCGTTGTCTCTGCGGACTGTGGAATTATGCTCTTATAATTCATGTATTCCCCTGCAATTAGTCTGGAAACCATTTTTACCTTCTGGGTGTCGAACATTATATGGTTAGTGGATTTGTAAATCTCTATAGGATTCTTTGAATTTTCTAGAATTCTTCCCACTTCATTTAGTGATTTGCCCGGGACAATAAATGAAACTTCAGGAATATTTGTATCAAGCTTGTTCTTACGAAGAGCAAGTCTGAAACCATCTATTGCCACCATTTCTATGGTGTCCCCTTCGCACACAATCTTACAGCCATTTAGAACAGGTCTGCTTTCATCTGTGCTTACTGCAAAATTAGTCTGATGTATCATATCTTTAAAAGTGTTCTGAGGTATGACTATTTTGTCATAATCTTCAACAGTTGGAATTTTAGGATATCCTTCAGCATTGATTCCCTTTATAGAAAAATGTGAGTTACCGCTTTCGATTAATACAGTATTACCCGATCCCACTTCCATTGTCACTATATCGTCAGGCAGCTTTTTAATTATTTCGCCAAGAATCCTTGAATTTATTACTATGCTTCCCTCTTCTTGGATGTCTGCTTTAAAATTACACTCTATACCTGTCTCTAAATCATAGCCGGTCAATTTCAAATTTTCTTTGGCTTCAATTAGGATTCCATCGAGAATAGGCATTGAAGACCTCGTTGATACAGCCTTTTGGACAATAATAATAGATTCTGTAAATAAGTCTCTCGAGCAAATAAATTTCATTTTTAAAGCCTCCTTATTATATGGTACTACTTTTATTTTATATATTCCACTAAAATAATTTCTGTTTTTCCAGTAACACTTTTTTATTCCTGAAAATTACTAATTTGAATTTTTATCCTATATATTTTAACACTTTTTTGCAAAAAATACATGCAATATTTATTATATGGATTTATTACCCGTTTTCTTATAGGGGGTGGATAATGTGTAAAACCGGCTCAAATCCTTGTACTGACTTATCAACACGGTGTTGATATCATGTGTATAACTTTGATTTAAAAAAAATTATCTGTGGGTAACATCCTGGCAGAAAGTTATCCCTTTTCTATTCACAGGAAGTTGTTAACATATCAACAAAAAAGTGTGGATAACCTGCCTCCTATTATTAGATAGTGAATTGCATATTAATAAAAAACTTCTCTCATATAATTACCAATAACTCCACTCCTATTAATAATTGTTAATACAACATTATTAGTAATCAACTCAAACTTTCACCCATTCTCACTGTCCTTTTATTCTTGACCTGAGCTCGTTAATGTCCTTCACGGTTGACTCGTTATTCGAAGACAGTTCCAAGCCTATCTTCGAGCATGCGTGCATTACCGTGGTATGGTCGCGATTGCCGAATTCAGTGCCAATCTGAGGGAAAGTCATATCAATCATACTTCTGCACAGATACATAGCCACCTGACGCGGTATAGCTACCTCGTTGCTTCTCCTCTTGGACTTTAAATCGTCTACGGAAATATTGTAATAATTAGAAACGATGTCCATTATAAAATCACTGCTGATCTTCCTTGACTGGACAGGGGAAATCATGTCCTTAAGGGATTCCTTGGCTATGTCAAGGGTTATACCACCGGCAAGCATGGAATAACACAGAACTGTGTTAAATGCACCTTCCAGCTCCCTGATGTTGGTGGCGATGTTGGTGGCGATATAATCAAGCACATCTTCGGGGACATTAGAGTTGTTAATCTGGGCGCGTTTCTTCAATATTACCAGCCTTGTCTCGTAGTCGGGAGGCTGAATATCCACAGTAAGACCGCATGCGCATCTGGTACGAAGTCTCTCCTCTAGCTTTGAAAGACTCTGAGGAGGCTTGTCGCAAGTCATGATAATATGCTTTCCGGACTCATACAGTGCATTGAAAGTATGGAAAAATTCAATCTGCATCTGATCCTTGCCCTCTATAAACTGGATATCATCAATCAAAAGTATATCAGCGCTTCTGTACTTGTTACGGAAATCATCATACTTGTTCTCCCGTATTGTATAAATGAATTCATTCACAAAATTCTCACTTTGCACGTAGACAACTTTCTTGTCAGGGCTGTTGGCCAGTATAAAATTACCGATTGCATGCATAAGATGGGTCTTGCCCAGACCTGATCCGCCATAAAGAAAAAGAGGATTGAAATTACGCCCTCCCTGCTTCTCTGCAACAGCAACACAGGCTGCATGTGCAAAACGGTTGCCGCTGCCAACAACAAAAGTATTAAAAACATACTGGGGATTAAGCTTGCTTATCCTGTATGAACCGTTGGCGTTGATCTCCGGGGGGTCTTCTTCAATCTTCACATATGAAGAGGGCTCCTGGCCGGAAATAACAATACGCACATCAAATTCGGTGCTTGTGATTGAAATCAATGTGTTCTTGATAAGCGGGCAGTACTGCTCGGCGAATGCCTTGTGAAAATCATTAGGCACCCTGAGAACGAATATCCCGTTTTCGAGGGATACGACATCCATCGGAGCAATCCATGTGTTGTAGCTGATCTCTGACATTTCGCCTTCAATCAACTCCTTAGCCTTTTCCCATAACTTGACCAGTTCAGAATTCTCCATTTATGACGCTCCCGTTTTTCTTGTAAAAAGTATAGCGTTATTCTAACAGAAAACACGGGATTTTAACAGTGCTTAACGGCAAATAAAAATATAAAAATATAACGAAAAAATATTTGTTAAATGAAATAGTAACTTCTCGATTATATTCAAGTAAAAGAAGCTAGTTAGAAACAGAAATTATAGAGTAAGACAATCAAGATGTCAGGCTTTAGACCAAGGTGAAAAACTTATTAAAAATAGCCAAAAAATCCTCAAATGTTTGGTTAAAAAAGCCTTTGAAAAATCAAATGTTTATGTAAAAAGAATGGTATAATTGTTTTCAAATTATTGTTAACGGGAGAAAAAAACATTTATGACAAAAAAGAAAGACAACTGGCCTGAATTCCCCAAGAAACCTTCGAAGACAGCCGACCGGGTACCAAGTCCCACGAAAATTGCAGAAATGGCTATCGAGGCTAATTCAAAGGAGCTGCCGCAGAACATGGAACTTCCTCTGATTTCAATCGTGAACCTGAATGTGCTTCCCGGAGTTTCCATGACCTTTGACATAATCAGGGATTCACAGAAGATGGCGCTTAAAGAGTCACAAAAGAATAATTCATACTTTTTTCTGGCGGCTATAAAATATGAGAACAAGGGCAAGCAGGATCCAAACGATATTTTCGAGGTAGGCACCATCGTCAAGCTGCGCCAGATTGCAGAACTGCCGTCCGGAATGGGGTTCAAGCTGATGGTGGAGGGCATAGCCAGGGCGAAGCTGGTGAGATTTGTCGAGAAGGAGCCCTTTGCAACTGTTGAAGTTACTAAACTGATACCGGACGCGATTCCCGACATCAATCTATCCGAAGCCTACAAGCGGATGATTATAGGTTCACTGGAGAATTATGCTGCGATTTCCGGCAAAATACAGCCAGATATTTTTGCAACAATTGAAGAGATAGAATCATTGTCTCTTCTTTCAGATACGATAATTTCAAACCTTAACATGAAATTCGACAAAAAAACGAAATTCCTTGAGGCGGTTGACACCATAGAGAGAGCCGGACTCCTTAACGAATACCTAAGCGAGGAGACCAAGATTCTTTTTTATGAGAGAAGTCTTATAGAAAAGGTGAGGGAAGGGCTCGACCAGTCGCAGAAGGAATATTTTTTGCGCGAACAGATGAGGGTTATAAAGGACGAACTGGCCGAAAGCAACCAGTTCACCGAAGAGACAGCTAAATATTCGGAAATGCTTGCCAAGATCAAAGTCGACGATGAAACGCGTGAGAAATTCATCAAAGAGATCAAAAGACTCGAAATCACACCATCCAACTCGCCGGAGATATCACAGATAAGGAATTATCTTGACCTGGTGTTCGAACTGCCGTGGGGCGAAAACACGCAGGACAACCTGTCGCTGGACAAGGCCAGGAAGATCCTGGACAAGGATCATTACGGCATGGAGAAGGTCAAGGAGCGGATAATCGAATTTCTGGCTGTCAGGAAGCTTAAGTCTCAGAGTAACATTCTTAGCATTAAAGGTCCGATACTTTGTTTTGTAGGACCTCCCGGGGTCGGGAAGACATCGATTGCAAAGTCACTTGCGCAAGCAATTGGACGCAAGTACGTCAGAATGTCCCTTGGCGGACTTCATGACGAATCCGAAATACGCGGCCATAGAAGGACATATATAGGCTCCATGCCCGGACGCTTTATAAATGCAATGAAGCAGGCAAAGTCAAGCAACCCGCTTATTTTACTTGACGAGGTCGACAAGATTGGAAAGGATTTCAGAGGCGACCCTGCAGCTGCGCTACTCGAGGTGTTAGACCCCGAACAGAACAACAGCTTCAGAGACAACTATCTAGAGGTGCCTTTCGACCTGTCCAAAGTCATGTTCATCACAACTGCAAACACCAGAGACACAATCCCTTCAGCACTTTTAGACAGGATGGAGGTTGTTGAGCTAACAGGATATACCGAGGAGGAGAAGACCGAAATCGCAATCCGCCATATCGTTCCCAAGCAGATTGTCGAAAACGGACTGAACAAAAGCAATATTTCATTCACAAAGGCAGGCATCAAGGAAATTATCAGGAATTATACCGGAGAAGCAGGTGTCCGAGGTCTTGAGAAAAAAATAGCCAAAATATGCAGAAAGTCTGCAATACAGATATCTGACAACGCTGACGAGAAGATTATAATCACGCCGGAGACAGCTGAGAAGATGCTTGGTCATAAATTCCAGGAGGATTCCGAAAATTTAAAGCCTCAGATTGGAATTGCAAAAGGTCTGGCGTGGTCTCAGATAGGAGGAAGCCTTCTATCCATCGAGGTTATTCTGATGGAAGGCAGCGGCAAAATGGAGCTTACAGGCCAGCTCGGGGATGTTATGAAGGAGTCCGCAAGGCTCTCACATTCTTACGTAAGAAGCAATGCAAAATTATTCGGCCTTGACCCTTCGATTTTCCAGAAGAAAGATATCCACATACATGTACCAGCTGGAGCTACACCGAAAGAGGGCCCGTCAGCGGGTGCGGCACTTACAATTGCTTTGATATCGGCATATACAGAGAGACCTGTAATTCAGAAAACAGCTATGACAGGCGAAATGACTCTTCGCGGCAATGTAATGGCGGTCGGTGGTATCAAGGAGAAGCTTATAGCCGCAGACAGGTTCGGAATGTCCAAGGTCCTCATTCCATACAGCAACCGGTTTGACA
>CAZZCN010000096.1:0-9424 GCA_964652975.1 uncultured Oscillospiraceae bacterium
TCTACTCCTCACAAATTCTAAACATATAGTCTTTTAAATCACTTTTTATCAGAGGCATTTCCCTCGGCTCTGTTACATAGAATGTGGCGGGGGAACCCTCTTCGTCTCTTACTGCTTCACCATGCGGTATGTTTTTGAGCATTGTAAAAAAGCTCACATCAGGATTGTTGTATGTGACTTTCAGGCAGACGAAGTCCTTTGGTTCAATAGTCTTTTCGCTGATTTTCCTGGTGAACTCTTCATTGTCGCAGAGGGAAATCAACAGATACATCTGCTTTTCATTTTTGCCTCCCAGAAGGAGGAATTCCTCATTGTCAGGATGGATGCCGAAGGCGCTGAATGTGGTGTTGTCAATGGCTACACTTACAAGTGAATGAGCACCATAGCTCTTGTCGCTGGTATATAGATATTCACCCTTGCCCTCGCCTTTTGCGACATCCGGTCTGTGGTTGCCCGGACTAAGTCTTATGATAAGCCCGCGTTTTTCCAGGTCCGCCATCACTTCCACGGTCATTTCCTGTGGAATCAAATCAATTATCTCACTCATCATTTCCACCTCATTTCTCTGCAAAAACCATTATTTCGGAAAGTCCCAGCTCTTTCTGGCTGTATCCGAGTTCATCTACGTAAATCTTGATTTCCTTTGTTTGTGTTCCGTTTGTCTCTACAATGGCCACCTCACCGTTAGTCATTGAAAGTTTTACTTTTTCAACTGTTTTGCCATTGTCAAAAGAAATTTTTACACTTTTAAACTTTCTGTCCACCTTGGCGCTCTGGTAAATGTATATTGCCCTGACTTCGTGCGTTTTGTCCCATGTCAGGCTGATCGATGTTCCCTTCAGGTCCTTGTCTGTCTTCCACTCATATTTTTCGAATTTGGGATAAATTCCAATCTCACCGTCATTTAATGCAGAGGGGAGATATCCATTTGAAGATGCTGTTGCAGTGATTTTGGCTAGAGGTGCGATATTGATCAGTCTGCCTGCATCTGCTCCGCCTGGCAATGACTGCTGTGTAACAGTTGGACCATTTACATAGACTGTGCCATCTTTGCGAAATCCGATCCGGTCGATGTTCAAATACCTGTCGCCCCCGCCAATGCTTGGAATGGTGTGCATATGGTATGCTGTAAAGAGCTCCTTGCCATCAGGTGATTTGAAAATGCTGTTGTTCCCCGCTCCCGAAAGCTCATCAGCTTCAGTAAAAAGTATCGGATTCTTTTCGTATTTTACAAAGGGTCCTGTCGGGCTGTCCGAAACAGCATATCCTATCGAGTACTCTTTTTTCGCGAAATAGTTTGCAGAGAAAAACAGATAGTACTTTCCGTTGTTCTTATGCATCCACGGCCCCTCGTTCCATAGCCACTCCGGTCCGCTTTGAAGTTCCCAGTCCTGTTCGGGGGAGATCAGCTTCTTAGGCTCGGATGTCAGTTTTGTCCAGTCATCTGAAATACTTGCAACATAAATATGGCTTTCGTGCCGTCCATCAACTATGTTTTCAGAGGAGTCTCTTGAAAAATACAGATAATATTTACCGTCGTCATCCTTGAAAAGATGGTTGTCAATGGCTGCGTATCCAAAGTCAAAAAGCGGTTTCCCAAGCTCATCCTTGTACGGTCCCGTGATTTTGTCCGAGACAGCCATGCCTATCCGTGGCGAATTGGTCGTTTTTTCTCTTGCACTGAAAAATAGGTAGTATTTACTGTCTTTTTTGTATATTTCAGGACCCCAAAGCTCCCCTGCGGTCCACTTCACGCCACTGTCCTGAGCGAATATTGGTCCTTCGTTTTTCCATTTTTTAAAATCTGTAGTACTCCACAGGTTGAATGAAACCCCGCTGGATGTTGCGGTCATATAATATTTGTCGCCATCACGAAATACATATGGATCTCCGATGCCAGTAATTTCGGGTGTGTTGATATATGTCTCCGAATCAAGAAAGCTTTTCATGTCCAATGCCTTGTTCGACTCGGATTTTTTTAATAAAAACACGCTCAGACTTGCTATTGATAATATAAGAACGACACTTAAAACAATGTTTATAACTCTGAATTTCATTACTTCGCCTCCGCTTATCCTTTTACACTGCCAACAACAATCCCTGATATGAAATATCTCTGCAACATCGGGTACAGGGCGATAATTGGTATGGTTGCTATAATTATTTGGGCACTTTTCAAGGTTTTGTCCGATAAATTTGCTAGTTCATCAAGGCTGCCGGTTGCACCCTGCGAAAAGTCCATTCCTATGATGATGGTCTGAAGATAGCTCTGCAGCGGGTATTGTTCGGGGCGGTTGGAAAAAATCAGACCGTCGAACCAGGAATTCCAGTGGCCCACCACCGTAAAAAGAACTATTGTTGCAATTGCAGGAATCGAGCAGGGGATGAATATCTGAAAAAGCGTTCTCCAATGGCCGCAACCGTCTATGTATGAGGCCTCTTCAAGCTCCGACGGAATCTGTCTGAAAAAATTCAACATGAGAATTATATTGAAAACAGGAACTGCACAAGGCAGCACAAGCGCCCATATCGACCCGATCAACCCCAGTTTGTAAACCACCTGGTAAAGCGGAATCAATCCACCAGAAAAAAGTGCTGTAAAGAATATAAACCATGCGTAAAAAGTCCTTGATCTGAAGTATCTGTTGCTTTTAGACAGCGGATATGACATGGTTAAAACAATAAAAATGTTGATTGCCCCACCGATTAGCACCCTTAGAGTCGAAATTCCGAAAGAATTCCAGAACTGCACTTTTTTGAGAAGAAACTTATATGCATTGAAAGTGAATTCTATAGGCATGAAAGTCACTTTTCCGGCCGCGACTACCGTATTGGAACTTAAAGAAACCGCAAGTATGTGAATGAAGGGCAGCAGGCACATAATCCCTGCAATGCTTAAAATTGCATAATTTGAGATTTTGAAAATTTTACTTGTATGATTCAAATCAAAACTTTTCATTTTCCACCTCAAAAAACCCTGTAATCATATTTTTTGTATGCTATCAGATACGCTATTGATATCAAGATGAAGGAGACAACTGACTTGAGCAGTCCGATGGCTGTAGCGGGACCGAACAGCCCACCCAGGATTCCTGTCTTATATACCATGGTGTCGATTATTTCTCCAACATCATAAACCGCCGGGTTCGATAAGTTATATATCTGGTCAAATCCTGCGTTTAAAATGTTACCAAGGCTGAGAACTGAAAGGAGAATCACAATCATGCTTATACCCGGCAGTGTGATATGTAATGTCTGCTTCATTCTGCTTGCTCCGTCAATAACCGCCGATTCGTATAGTGTCGGGTCTATCGAGGTAATTGCCGCCAGATACACAACCGTACCGAATCCAAAGCTTTTCCATGTCTCGGAAAGAATCATCGTAAGCTGAAACCATCTGGAGTCACCCAGGAAAAAAACCGGCTTGAATCCTATCATTGAAATGAATGAATTGAATATTCCTGTCTTAGGTGACAGGACGTCGATCATGATTCCTGCAAGAATCACCCACGAAATAAAATATGGAAAATATATCATAGTCTGAACCGAGCGTTTGAAAAATTTGTTTTTGACTTCATTTATCAATAATGCAACAAGCACGGGAACTATGATACCCAGTATTATTTTACCTATCGCCATTGTCAGCGTGTTAATAAATACCTGCCTTGTCTGGGGCAGTGAAAACATAAACTCAAAATTGTCGAGGCCCACCCACTTCTGGTTGCCGAAAAGTCCCTTTGCAGGAATGAATTTCTGGAATGCAATGATTATTCCTGCCATTGGAAGATAGCTGAAAAGAATAAGCAATACGACGCCTGGAAGCATCATAAGGTGCAGAGGCAGATTTCTTTTAAAGTAAGATTTTCTGTTTTTTGTTTTAGTCCCTCTAAAAGCCATTATGTTATTCACCCTCTTTGTTTTTTGGACGTTTTATCCGGTATTCACAGTAGACCTTCTAATAATTATGTATCAGGCTGGAATCTAATTTTTACATATTTTGAAAACTTGTTATAACGCACTTTACATGCTGCCCAACCATTGTCATTTCAAACTGGATTTCCAGGTATTTACCTCTTCTGTCATCTTATCTCCACCAAGTCTCTTCCACTCGGTTACATATTTTGCAAAACCCTGGTCAATATCTGATTTGCCAGTGATAATATTGATAAATGACTGATATGCCAGCTGTCCGAGAGGAACTCCCTTTGATACCATCGTCTCTGTGGGCGACCCGTAAAAACCGTTCATAAAAAACAGATTCTTGTCTGCAGCAACCTTGTCCATGATCTTTCCTGCGGAATCAGCAGAAGGTGAGAACATCAATCCCCAGTCCCAGCTGCTTTTGACCTTGTCAAAATACACTTTGGATGGTCCCTTCAAATCGCTTTCCTTGAGGCTGCCGGCGGTTACTTTGGCAATATCCCTGTATGCATTGATGTTAATCATCGGGTCATACGACCAAAGCGGCCCGATTCCCCAGATTGTGTCAACAACACCGCTTCCATATTCAGCATAATCTGAATTTTCGCCATATAATTTGTCGTAATAGAGGTTAAGCATTTTGATTATAGCCTCAGGATTCTTATAGTCCTTGCTTACAACCAGTATGTTGCCAACTCCCATTTCCAGTTCGCCTTTTACCGGTGTCCCGTCGACGGTCGGTATCATATAGCATCCCCACTCCGCTTTCGGGTCACTGGCATGGTTCGGTTTCAGTGTAACCGACGGTTCCCAGTGTCCTCCAAAAACAAGACCGCATTTGCCATCAGCAACTATCTGTCTTGCCTTTTCGTCATCCTTCACGAAAAATTCCGAGTCGATGGAATTGCTCTTATACATGTCCCTGAGAATGGACAGCGGCTTCTTCATCTTGTCAGAGACACCACCGAAAGAAAGCGCGCCGTTTGAATTCAACCATGTGTCAGGATATGCTCCGAAAGCCCAGAAAAACCCTTCCAGCCTGTACCACAAGTCCTTGTCGACAACCGTTGCATATGTATCCTTCTTGCCGTTTCCATCAGGATCGTTTTCGACAAACTTCTTCATTATATCGAGCAGCTCATCAGTTGTCTTAGGGACTTTCAACCCCAGTTTGCCAAGCCAGTCTTTCCTTAGCCACATATATTTGTAATTATCAAAAGATGCTATAACCTGGGGAATTCCATAAACTTTATTGCTATAGGATGCCGTCCGCATAACATTCTCGTCTGCTGACTTCATTATTCTTTTCGTCAGGTCTGTAGCATATTGATCATACAAGGGACCCATTTCGTGTATTATCTCGGATTCCGCCAGCTGCTGAAAATCCGTTGTATTGACTCCGACAACATCCGGAACATCACCGGATGCAAGCGCGCTTCTCCACTTCTGGTCAAAATTCTGACCTGAAGCCACCCAGCGGTATTTTACTTCAATATTCAGCTCATCTTTGAAAAGCCTGATCCATCTGTTGTCATCAAGCGTCTCTCCCGTCAATCCTTTCAACTTGGACAATTCGCTTTCCAGGACCGGATTTGTGAGTTTTACCATTTCGATAGTAAGCGGTTGTTCGTACTTACCCGTAGCAGTCTGTGAATTTACAGCTGAATTGTCTGCAGGCTTCCCGCATGATACCAGCGACTGAATAATAAATATCACTGTTAAGGCAATTATGATTTTTCTTTTCATACTAATTCCTTTCATACCGATCATATATTATGAATATTGCATTAATTATTTTGTAATGTCATTTTATTACTATTTGGTTAATTTGTCAACTATTATTTGATATTTTGATAATTTATATGCATATTGTACAATACTATTGTTATCAGTTCGGCTTTTGTAACAATATTATTGTTTTAAAGCAATAAAAATAAATCCACAATGCCTCTCTTTTAGTTAAGCACTGTGGATATAAAATACTGCATGGCTGAATTGCGAAATAGTTGATATGATTGACTCCCTCTATCCGCTTTCACTGTCAAGGCGGATTTGATGCAGAGAATTCCTGCAGCAGAGTGTTAATTTGTCACTTTTTGAAGTCCATTTTGACACGAATATCTTGTTCGTAATCTCCGAAACCGTTGCCGAATATATTCATGCCCCTGATATTTTCAGTTCCGCTTTTTATTCCTATTTTTACTGAAACATATTCTTTGTCTTTTAGGTTCAAGTCGCCTACTGTTATATTTGATATTTTATCGTTGTCTATGTATGTGCCTAGTTGCGTCACCTTCCACATTTTGAGAATTCCGTGCTGGGTTGCTGCGTCAGGCCACCATTCGGGATTCAAACTGCCCCTTCTTCCACCGAAATCTCCCGGGCAGATCCATTTGCCTACATCAACCCCGTTAATCCACATTGTAATGTCGGAAGGCCAGTCGTTTTTGTAGTTCGGCGCTTCTGAACAGAGCTCTGCTGATATCTCAATGCTGTTCAACACGTTGTTCTTAATGTCGCTGTTGGGAAATCTGTATTCAAACCATCCGTCTGTAATCCATATTATCTGCGCGTTGATTCTTTCGGGAAGATAAAATATGCTTTCATCAAATTCAAGTGAGACAAATCCATCTCTAGTTGCAAATCCACAAGGTGCAGACACTTTACAGTCGGTATAGCTGCCAATCGGGATATTATACGATACAAAATTGTAATCCGATGCGGTTCTTATCGGATTCAAATCAATCGTCAGGCTTTTGCAAAGCTGCGTACACATTTTGGTCTGCCCGTGCAGCCCCGGCTGCTGTTCGCTCTTGATAAACCCCACATCCTCAAGCGCTTTGATGTTGAATCCCGCAGTTGAGTTTGGTATCTTGAGCTCCTGTGCTATTTCATTAATGCTCATGCTTTTTGCACTTAAAAGCCGGATTATGTTCACCTTGATTTCGGTATCAAGTGCTTTGCCGACTTTAACCAGCTGATCGATATCATTGATATTGAGTTTCTTTTCTGATGAATGCATCCCTTTACCTCAATTCTCACATTAGTAGCAATGACCTATGAAATTGACTGAAATGAACAACCGAATTTAGTGACTGATTATTTTCAGTTTAGATTTGTACAGTTTATTTGTCAATGGGAATTTCTTTGATCCTATTCAGCAGCCCTTAATAAATTCTCATCCATTATGCCTGCTGATACAAATTCATTATCCTCTTCATCAGTTAATGGGCACAAGTAATAAACTTCATCATAATCAACTATCTCATCATTCACTCTGGCTTGCGATACTCTTTTTCTTTGTTCAAGTGAATGAACTTTGTTGCAAATTGGGCAATCCCTCTCAATTGTACTTACTAAATAATCCTTGTTCATATAGTTACCCTTCCTATTGTATTTGCCGTAATATAATGTTCTTTGAGCTTTGAATAGTGAATTTTAACGCTTGTTATTATAACCGGGCTTCGATTCACAGATATATAATACTCGAAAAATAAATTAGCTTCAAGACACAGGCAACAATTAAGATGCAAGCTATTGCGTTGAATGCCAAAAAAGAATTTAATTCGTTGGCTTTTTAAAATTTGTTTGCAGATAATCTATTTTATTAGTAGAAAATTACCTATAGTTATACAAAACAGTGAGACAGCCACACTCAAAAGTGTTCCTAATAGGTATTTTTCTGCGAAATTTTTATCTTCTAATTGTCTAAACCTTGCTAAACTTTTGGCAGCCAAAACAAATCCAATCGCTCCTAATTGTCCGTTTAATCCTAGGGTTAAAATAATGATTCGTTCTAAAATCCCAATAAGATAACCACTATTAATTAACTCCTCTTTCTTATCAATTTCTGTATCATGCTGAATTGAGAAAAAAACAAAAACCTTCTTTATAAAAACAGCTGTTGGCGACAAGCAAATCAGGTAAATAAGTGTATAAACTAAAATATTATATATAAGATTCCATTCGAGATGTTTGCTTAAAATACTAATAGTCGCATTTCCAAGAAAACTACGCTCATAAATAAAGTGACTACACGCTAAAATTACCAGTATATGCAACATTTGGTCAACAATAAATAGTGCAAAATCTTTTGATTTGCCGTTACCTTTTCTTTTGCTAAATTTTTTTAGAATCATAATTCGTCCATAGTCAAGTAATGCGTGGGTAAAAATAATTACAAAGTAAATCAGGACAACATTTCTAGCAGGGCCAAAAAATACTAGCGGCAATAGCATCGCCGCTGAATAAATGAGGCAATGAAAAAAGAAATACTTAATATTATCAACTTTCTTATTTGCAATTTTTGAACTTTGAAACAAAAAATCTCCTAGGAAATGGGCTATTAATAATAAAATTTCCATAAATCACCTCTAATAATTCTTGTGCATAAATAGAATTGCCGTTAAATCAATATTCCTGATTGATGAAATATTTGCACTGCCTATTATATTGTCAATATTCTGCCTGGTTGTATTGGTAATATTTGATATTTTAGTAGATGTCCCCTTTTTAATAGTTGAATTAAGAAGTATTTTATTTTCATAAAGACTTTTGGAAAATATTTGAATAGGATCATTTTCATAAGAAACCGTGTGAATATTCTTAAATAAATTGTCATTTTTATCGTTTGTCAAAGAATAGAAATTTACATTTTCCTTATTCTGAAGTAAAATTAAAATCTCTTGAAGCCCCTCTAATTTCAATATGCTTGCATCAAAAAACGGTGCGACAAGTTCTATTAATAGTGATACAGCATTCTGATATATGCTTTGTTTACGAGATAACAATGAAGATGAATTCAATAATGTATTAATGTAAAAGTCATTGTCACTGTTTGAGTTAAATAATATACTCCATTCAGCAGCATTATGAGCATGCGTAATTGCTTCCCTTGCATTATGATACGCAGAACCATCCTGTTCTGCAGATGTTCCATCAATAATTTTGACGTTCCATTCTCCGACTCCGAAGCCACAACGCATTTGAAGAGGAGCAAGTATCAATTTAAATAAACGGTAGTACATAAAAGCGGAACAAGGCGTCTTGAACAATCCCTGCACTTCATCTCCAGCGCTAAAAATAACATCAAATACCAGAGATGGGCTAAATACGTTATTTAAAACATTTAAACTTTGCTTAATATATAACTGTATTGCCTCTCTATTTTGTTCAGAAAGTTTTTTTGAATTTGTTATATCAACCATCATTGCTGTGTAACTCATTAAATCACCCCCTACACAACATTATAGCACTAGAATGTATAAACGCAACCTTTTTTGATTGCGTTGGTTCATCGCAACCTTTTTTGATTGCGTTGGTGCATCGCAACCTTTTTTGATTGCGTTGGTTCATCGCAACCTTTTTCGATTGCGTTGACGCAACGCAACCTTTTTGGGTTGCGTTGGTAAGTAATAATTTGTTGTCGTTGTTATGCCAAACCAAATATTCATTTTTCTAATGGCATAAGTATCAAAACTTTTAAGCCAAATCAATGTTTTGG
>CAZZCN010000097.1:0-9341 GCA_964652975.1 uncultured Oscillospiraceae bacterium
ATTTAAAATTGCTGACGCAGCTCCTGTCGGTAGCACTGCTTTGACATTGCAAGTAACAGCAATAAAAGACACCGAATCCACATTGCAGAAAGTACTCAATACAGACTATACTATATCATCGGGTTCTGTTACTGTAAATTCTGCAGCAACACCAACACCATTACCAACAAATACACCAACACCATTACCAACAAATACACCAACTCCGTTACCAACAAATACACCAACTCCATTGCCAACAAATACACCTACCCCAGCACCAACGGCAGTTCCTACACCTGGACCCAATAAGGGCATATTCTATGTTACAACCAATTCAGGAGCTCCAGGCGCAGAGGTAACGATACAGATTAATTTAAGCAACAGCTTTAATCCAACCTTGGGAGCACTTACTTACCAGCTCGTTTACGACCCGGCAATTTTGTCTGTGGTCAGCAGAGTAAAGGGAGATGCATACTCTCCTTTTGTAAGCCCGTCATTAAATAGTGCATATTCTACAGGGCTCGGTACATTGAGAGCTATCAGAGCATCCGCTGCATCTGTTGATGGAGTAACAGTTACACCGACAACAAACGCACAACTATTGAATATAGTATTTAAAATCTCAGACACAGCTCCTGTCGGTAGCACTCCTTTGACATTACAAGTAACAGCAATAAAAGACACCGAATCCACATTACAAAAAGTACTCAACACAGACTATACTGTCTCATCTGGTTCAATTACAGTAAATGGTGCTATTCCTACAAGTACACCTGCAGTAACACCTACTCCTGTAAAACCTGTAGTCTCATTATCTGACTCACCTACACTAGGCAAGTTCAATGTTAGTGTTGCAGGCATAATACCTACTTATAATTATCAGATATGGTCCTATGAGAGAATTGAAAGCACAATATTTGATGGCAATACATATGATGCCAATAACTGGAAACTTGTAGCAAATTATGCTTTAGGATCAACATTTACTAATTATTTAACTGGAACTGGCACAAAAGAAATTAATGATTTTGATTCAATTAATGGAACTTACACTATTGCCGTGAGAGTAGTTAACGAATCTGGAGTTTTCGTAGAACAATTGAAGGATTCTTTCACTGATGTAGCTATAAATAATATAAAAATATCAAAAGTTTTAGTTGATAGCAATGTATCCATTGATACAACAGAGATTAAGGAAATTGCTTCGGGAGCTACAGTTGCTTTTGATGTAATCGCCAATATAACAAGTGGAACAACGTATTCAGCTGTTACAAGTCCTGTAACAACGACTATGACGGGTGGATCTAATGGCTCATTCATATGGAATATTAGCACATTGAAGCCAGGAAAATACACTGTATCCTTGTCAGCAACATTAGGTGGTAATACAAATACAAGAACAATTGAAATTGATCTATATGACTCAAGCGTTGTATACGGTGAGATAAGTAATATTGTTATTAATCCTACTGCACCACCAGTAGCAACACCAACAACAGGAGCAACACCAACAACAGGAGCAACACCAACAACAGGAGCAACACCAACAACAGGAGCAACACCAACAACAGGCGCAACACCAACAACAGGTGTAATCCCAACAACAGCCCCCGTACGAGTTGATACCGAAATTGTTCCTTCGATTGTAAATGGTACTGGCAAAACTTTCCAATACACTATTAGTGAGCCAGGACGAGCTCCAATTAGCCTACCACTTTCTTTTACTGCAGCAGTAAGCCAAATTAGCGATACTTCACTTCTTGCAACGGAATATGGTACATATAATTTGGTTGCAGTCATTAAAAATACTGAAGGTGTTGTAGAAGACAGATATGTAACTGCTATAACTAATAAGCGCCCAGGATTAGATAGCACAGTTTCATTTATTGATCCGCCAACTTCCATAACAAAGGGTACTCAGAAAGAGCTTTCAGCATCAGCAACTATTCCAGGCGTGAACTCAAATTTAATTGAATATTCATTCTGGAGATACGACGCAAGAGGAATGATAATGGTTCAAGATTATAGTCCTATCAGCACATTTTCATGGACACCTGCTAGAGTTGGTGACTATACAATTCAAGTAAGAGCTAAAGGACCTGGAGCTAAGTCATATGAAGCTATAAAATCGATTGAAGTCTCAGTAACGGATACAACAGATTTTAAGGCAGTTGTTAGCAATGTAACAATTAGTACTATCGGATCATCTGCTAGAAGACCTGTAACAATTACTGCAACAGCAACTTCGCCATCTGAAGTGCTTATGTACAAATTCATAATTACTACACCAAACAGCTTCTTTACACAAGAAACCAGCTATTCATTAAGTCCTAAATTAACGTTTATTGCAGGAAAAGCTGGAAATTATACAGTGAAGGTTCTTGTGAAGAATGATGTATCTTATGGTAAATATGACTATATTAATGAAAGCATAGCCCCTATTGTCATAACATAAACAAACGGTTGTTTTAATCAATTATTTATAGAAAAATTTTAGAATAATAAATATAATGCAAAAGCAATGCAATGAATACCTTGCTTTAAAGCAAGGTATTCATTCAAAAAAATTACACGAGGAGGAATGACATGAAGAAGAAAATATTAGTACCATTATTAGCTATATTCGTTTTAGTTGGACTACTTTTAAACATGGGGGTATTTGCTACTGGAACCGGAACATTCAGTGTCACAAGTGCTTCTGGAGATCCCGGCACAGAAGTAACAATACAAATTAATTTGAGCAACAGTTTTAACCCCGCTTTAGGAGCACTTACTTACCAACTTGTTTATGACCCGGCAATTTTGTCTGTGGTTAGCAGAGTAAAGGGAGATGCATACACTGCTTTTGTAAGCCCGACAGTAAATAATGCATATTCTACTGGACTCGGCGCATTGAGAGCTGTCAAAGCATCCGCTGCAAACACTGAGGGAGTAACAGTTACACCGACAACTAACGCACAACTATTGACTATAGTATTTAAAATTAATGACACAGCTCCAGGAGGTCCTACACCTTTAACATTGCAAGTAACAGCAATAAAAGATATCGCTATTCCTACAGGATATATACCAGTACTCAACACCGACTATACTGTCTCTTCAGGTTCAATTACTGTTAGCGGAGAGGTACCAACTACAGCACCAACTCCGGAACCAACAGCGGTTCCTACAGCAGTACCAACAGCGGTTCCTACAGCGGTTCCTACAGCGGTTCCGACAGCAGTACCTACAGCGGTTCCTACAGCAGTACCAACAGCAGTACCTACAGCGGTCCCTACAGCGGTTCCAACAGCAGTACCTACAGCGGTTCCGACAGCGGTACCGACAGCGGTACCAACAGCGGTACCAACAGCGGTACCAACAGCGGTACCAACAGCAGTACCGACAGCGGTTCCAACAGCAGTACCGACAGCGGTACCGACAGTGGTTCCAACAGCAGTACCTTCACAAGGCGTAACTCCAACAATTACGGAGAACCCTGAAGTTACAATGACACCAACTACAGCACCTACATCTACTATGGCGCCAACGGCGACACCTGGTTCAGCAACAAATGATCCTGATGAGGAAGATGATAATGCCGAGACTTCTGATGCATCGAATAATGTGATGCTAGTAGTATTGTTGATGTCACTCGCAGCAACTGTACTTGCAGTTCGTAAGAGAAGATACAATTAATTTTATTTAGGCAACACTTCATAAGAGACAGTTTCTAAGAAAATGCATTGTTGACAAAAATAAAAAGCTAAAAAGTAAAAAATTTTAATACCGGTTCTGTCAGTTTTGATGGAGCCGGTATTTTTCTTTTCTTGTTAGCAAATCCATAAGTAAAAGACAAATAATAATTTACTGTGAACAACAGAGAATATGCATTAAAGTTAAATTACAATTTTCTTGAACAACATAAGAACGTACATAAAAGACAAATTATTATTTTCTTTAAGGGGTATAGGTGAATTGATAAATTTACAATTTATGGTCCGATGAAGCATTCTAGTGATCAAATTCTGCCTTCAATTTACATTAAGTATATTAAAATTGTAGCTATAATTATCAAATTGTACAAAAAATGAAGAATTATGGCGTAAAATAGCACAAATCGTGAATGAAATTGCGAAATAATCTTGACATTTGCATCAATAAAGTATAGAATCTCATTGAAACAGTAAACATCCCGATGGTGTTTACAAATTATTACAAAGTTATGGATTTCCTTTTTTTAAGACAAGCCTATCCTCGATTTATTTGGGGTGAGATGTTCTAAATAACGAATCCAAACAAATCAAGGAGGAAAAACACAATGCCAGACAAGACAATTCAATGCAAGGACTGTAGCGCAAACTTTGTTTTCACAGAGAACGAGCAAGCATTCTATCAGGAGAAGGGATTCGAGAATGATCCACAGAGATGTCCTGATTGCAGAGCAGCTAAGAAGCAGCAGTCAAGATCCAACAACAGAGGCGGTGGATACGGAAGACAAGAACGTCAGATGTTCCCAGCAGTTTGCTCAGAGTGTGGAGTTAACACCACTGTTCCTTTCGAGCCAAGCGGCGACAAGCCTGTTTTCTGCAAAGATTGTTATCAATCCCGCAGATAATTATTTTACTAGAAATAATTACACAAGAACCGGTTCTCTTCAATTGAATGGAGCCGGTTTTTTTATTGTCTGAAATTAAAGAATAAAATTATAGAATAAAATAAGACCTTCATCTATAAAATGGAGGCCTTATCTCTGTCGTTTATATATTATTATTATTATTATTATTATTATTAGCTATTTCTCAAATCTGATATTTATGCACTGGTATAGTGAATGTCTCAATTCTGATTTCTATGCATAAGCAAAAAGAGGTACTTAAATCTGATATTCATATATTAGTATAAGATTTGATTTGTCATATAAATTAATCACTTCCGAACCTTTACAATATAAAGCGTATCAGTTTTAAATGCTATATCGCCAAGAGCTTTTATCTTCGCTTCGTTTAAGGCAGGGAACTTCGTCTTTTCGAATTTGCCGACAGCAATATATTCGACTCTGTATTTTTCTAACAGGGCGATTGCATTGGCTTCGTTTGTGAAATTATACATCGTCTCGACATCTATCTGACGTGGCCTTACAATCTTCCCATAGCTGTCTGTGACGGTTTTGCTTGTACGCCATAGCCATTCATGTGTCTGCCATCCCATGACGGTTGGAAGGCCCGTGTAGGCGGATAGTTGATTGGCTTCGGTGTAACTGTCACCATATGCTTCAAGGATGACTGGCTGGCCTTTGATGTTCTTGTTAATCCAGGCGATTGCGCTGTTGCGATCCTTGTCAGGAAGCCCGACGACTCCGTTTAGTCCTTTATAGTTTGCCATTGTGAAATCACCAAGCCATTGGTCAGTTGCGATTTTGGTGTAGTTTCCGGGCAGCAGGAGCAAGAGAATCATGAAGATTGCAGCAACGGACCATTTAAAGTCGAATTTGGATGCGCTGGGCATTGTTAAAGTGATTCTAGCAATAGCATACCCGATAACCAGGGACATCATGACAAATCCCTGATAAGCAAACTTGAACATTGTATTGGCACGTTTGAAGTCGCCACTGTAAATATCTACAACATATACTATCTCGGGAAGCATTATAAAAATAAATCCGCAGACGAAAAGTCCGCACACAAAGAAATCGAGCGGGTTGATAGCGGACAGAAACTTACCTGCTTTTCCATGGGTGTGCGTGCTTTGCTCCACATGACTTAGATCTGCCTTGTTAACAACTCTGTGCCTGATGATATAGATAAGGAACAGCACTCCTATGATTACATGTGCACCATAAAGTATAAGCAGCTGATAAAGCGGTGTGTGGGCAACGGACATTTTGACAGACTTGGACATCGGATCAAAGTTCATATTAAACGGTAAGATAAAAAGATGGCTTGCAAAAAAGAACAGCGACAACAGAGCGCCCGTAATTGTAAAGGCATCCTTTGCAAGAAGTAAAAGAGCAAAACACAAGACAGCAGTGACTGCAAATCCTCCTACAGCAACCGCAGGATTGGGTATCAGCAAAAATGAAGCAAGAATCAAACCAACCTGCAAGAAGAAAATCGGAACAGTTTCAAACGATCCCAGCCTTCCGTAACCGCGCAGGTTAACAATCAGCAAAGTCATTGACAAGACAACAACATAAACGGCAAAATCCCAGAAGTTACACATCATGAAAATTCCCAATAGAACTGAACAAAGCAGGAAAGTCGGGTTTTTGAGTATGTTCACCATTGAAGATAAGTTGGCCTTGATCTCATTCAAAAACCAGTGCTTATCAACGTTGCTTTTTAATTTTACATCCTGTTTCCATAGCGAATCTGACATGCCAAAAAGTGATTTGGAGTTGAGCAAGACAATTAAAATTCCTATGAAGAGAAGAACGAACGTCAAGTTGATAAGGTGGGCATGCAGGTCTGCAACCAGAAACGAGTAATACGGGAATTCGTGAATTGTCTTATCGTGTGTTGATGGGTTATAGCCAATAAATCGTGTAGAGTCAGGGAAAAAGAACCCGTTTATCTTATTGTCGACAAAATCCGTTGCGGATGCCATATCCTTTGCCGGAGGATTCCACCTTGCCAGCAACCCAGAGTTCTTGAGGAATTCCAGTAGCTTGTAGCCTGGTGCAAATACATCCTTGCCGCCTACATTAACAGTGCCGTAGAAAAACGAGTGTGAATTACCTCCAAGTGTAAGAATGTATGCGCCGATAAGGCCTCCGATAGTAGGGGCAGCCTTGTACAGCTTGGCACCTTTCTTGATCGAGTAAGACAGTAAGAGATAGCCTATAGCAAACGCTGTTGTAAGGGTCAATGCAAACGTCGATGCCAGTGAAAGATTATAGGACACATCAGGGGTAAGGCCGGATAGCTTGGTGATGAAAGAATATATGAACTGGCCGAAATAGTAGTAGTTGATTTTGCCCTGCGTGTACCACATATCCAGAGCGGGAAGGTAGTCAGTCCTCATTATGCTCATCATGAAGCCGTAGTTCATGGGCTTTTCGAGACTGTCGAGCAGCGGCTTGAGCCCTCTGGCAAATGACCAGAAAAGCAGAGAGGATACAAAAAGCGTCTCCTGTAAAGCCATAACCCGTATAGTCTTTGGCGACTTGACCCTTTCGAGAAACGGGCTTCTAAGCTTGGGATAAAGATAGAAAAAAGCTGTAAACGCTAGCACAATCAATACTACAAAGACCAAACGGAACGGCAGGATTCTAAGATAGGAAAAAGACCATATAGTAAAGCCCGCAATTGCCATCGCCAACGGTTTTGAGAAAAGGTATCCGCAGTCATCGCTGTCGGCGAAAATTCTAGAAGTCAACGGCAAAAAAGCAGCTCCCAATGCAAAAAACGTAAGATACCATTTGATAAAAACCATTCCGTCAGATTTTAGAAAATAAAATGAAGACAAAGCGACCAGCAGCGGTAAAATCCAGAAAAGGGAATTACCAAGCATTTTCTTTTTGTCATTGCCGTCTGATAAGGCAAACGGATATAGCTTGTCGGTGGTGATGGTCTTGTTTGAGGTAACGCTCTTGTCAGCGGAAGAGGATGTGTTTTTGTCATTAGCAGTTATTTTATCAGCAACTGTGTTTTTGCCAGCAATAGTGCTTTTATTAGCGGTTGAGATTTTGCCTTTTTTCATAAAAGTGCCCATCCTTTGTGTTATTAGTAAAATTTCTATTATACTAGTTGTAAAATTCGATTATTAAAAGGTTTTTCTAATGCGGATTAGATGCCTGAATAAATTTAAAATACAAGTTTCAGTAAGATATTCACATAAATATTATCAAAAATTTCTATTGTTGTCATTTACCACAAATTCATTTTGTCACAATTTAATAATTTACTATATTTAAATTCAATCATACGTTATATAACATTTTAGCATTTATATAGGTCAATAATATTTCATTTATATTATTTTTATAGTTCAGCCTGGCAAAGGAACCGTCTATATAATAACTGATAAAAACATTTCAAGGAAGTGATTGTCTATACTTTAGTCTGTTGAATCAGAAAGTGCTAAAACTTTAAGATTCCCGTCGGCCGAATTTGAATTTGAATTGGAGGCAGTGTCAAGAGTGAAAACTTTATCGTCAGAGACTGTTTGGGTGTTGTCACTTTCAAAATCTCTTTTTACAATATCAGGCATTGAAGTGTTTTTCGAAAATTCATTTTCGGTGACATCAGGCATCGCAAAACTCTTTGCATATTCACTATTGGCCGCATATGGTACGGCGATAGTTTTTGCATATTCTTTTTCAATGACACGAGAACTGGTTGCGCTTTTTGCAAATTCGTTTTCAGCTGCGTCATAACCTGAAGAACTTTTTGCAGATTCATTTTCACTAATCATCAAGGACAAATACTCCTTAACTGCTGTGGATGTCTCATCGGCAAGCCTTATCGCATAATTCATACCTCTGTCCTCAGGATAAATCTGAGCTGTGCCTGAGAGAAAAAGACCGCTTTCGGGTGTATTAATTGATGGCTTGTATTTGGAATAATTCCTCTCAATAACCGGCTGTGCACCTCTGGTACGTGTAAGTCGCCAGTCCTTGACATCCGACATTTTAAAGTCAGGGTACATCGAAGAGAGGCCCTTGCAAAAAAGCTTGTAAATATCGCTGTCGGATTGCGTCCACAAGGGATCGGTGATATCAATATATTTAGATAAGTAAATAACATTGCCGCCGTACTTGCGCATAGACGCAAGGTTAGTGTGCTCTACGACAACTACGAACGGCAGATCATCGCAGACTGTTGTCCAGTAGTACTCCGACAGACTTCTCTTAAGCCGCAAAACCATGCACAGGTCACATTTGTACCTTACTTTCATAACATCATCAAGATACTTTCTATCCAGGTTCAGATCACTTGTCATACTGGCAAACCTGGTACCGGAAAGTGTGGTTACAACACTGTCGGCATCAATAACGACAGTGGAGCAATCCTCTAAAATGCATGCAACGTTGAAAATTTTGTTTTTGGAATTGCTACTTACATTGGTATTGGTATTGCTACTTACATGGGTATTGGAATTGCTACTAAAGGAGCACAGCGCTGGTTAAGCCTTGGATTTATACGTTTTCAACCCTCGGAAATAATGAAACTCGCTGTACCAATGATGCTTGCGTGGTATTTACGCAATAAAAATTTGCCATTACATACTCGTGATTTATTTATTTGTTGTTTAATTATATTATTGCCGGCTTTAATAATTGCAAAACAACCAGATTTGAGTACTGCGCTATTAGTAATTGCTACTGGAGGTTTTGTTTTATTACTTGCTGGAATTTCGTGGAAAATCATTGCAACTAT
>CAZZCN010000098.1:0-9295 GCA_964652975.1 uncultured Oscillospiraceae bacterium
CTGCCTGATGATATTTCTCTACCTATATTTCTTAGCTTTGCATAGGCTGTATAGAAATTGCCGGCCTTTACTAGATTTAAATTTGTAAGTTCTTGCCCTGAGAGAGTATTTTTGAAAGTCTGCTCGTATATTGTTTTCCCTGCTATATCATAGTTGTAATCATTTGAAGTTGGTAATGGATCCCAGTTGTAGCACATGAGTCCTCCGGGATTTGTTTCCAGTTTCAACAAGTCATATAGTCCGGTGAAATTACCTTCCATTTTAGCGCTGTTAGAGGCAAATCCTGAATTCCATGCCGATGATGGCACATGCCATATTTTCGCCGCGGTAGCAACAGTTCCTAGTCGGCCTTTGAAGTTTGCAAGAATTTCTCTATATTTTTTGCCTGGCACTCCTTGAGTATCTACATCTCCGGCAAAATCATGATAATAGCTAAATCCCAAATCTGTTGTGTATTGGCAGTTATCTTCTGTTGCATAAGGAGTATATTGTAATGCTGTTGGATTATAAACTGTTCTGTCTGCCTGAACAAGAGCAAACATAGTGAAAAATCTTTTGCCAAATGTATCACGATTAAATTGAGTTAGTGTCTTGTATTCACTATCACTAATGCCTCCCTGCATATAGGCGAAAGGTTCATCCGTGTAAAATCCTGCAAAAGTGTCATCAACGCCGGCATCTTTGATTTTTTGAACAAAATCTATCAATTTATTCTGCCAATCACTACAAAAACCATAGTCATTATAAGTATTACCCTCAACTGTATAAGTACCACCGGTTGGAACCCAAATTATAGAAAGGACATCCACAAATGCATTGTCATTGCTTTTTTGAGCTTTTTTGAGTTGAGAAATACAGTCTGTAACAGAACTGCCACTTAAAATTACAGTATTGACAAAATCGCTTCCAAGCGCATTGTCATAATCCGGGTCGGAAGGTGACAAATTGTAAAAACCAAATCCTACATTGGTTGTTTTATGTGCTCCATCTGAAACTTTTCCAAAATATGGATAGCGATATACATTTACATTGTCAAACCAACCATTATGAGTAAGGTTGTATACATATAAACCTATTGACCCCTTGGTATTCCTTGATGTGTCTGTTTCTGTATATGTAATAACCAAAATATCGTCTACATAGCATTTTATTGAAGGTCCTGTAAATTCCATTTTGAACTGATGTACACCGAGATCGTTCGGATTGGAATTACTTAATACAGTATTACTTATTCGAGAAAGTAGCGTTCCTCCGGTATAACTTCCATACTGGTGAGTGTACGTGCCTTCCTTCGTTGCATACATCAAAACAAAATCATTTTCTATAGTTGAATAGAAAAACCTATATCCTGTCCCTGCGTTGTTTACGCGCCCTGCAATACCATGATTGCTGCCATTCCCCGCCCAAGGAGTAACGTTAATATCAGAGCTTACAACGTAATCACCCCAGTTATAAGCAGTCGTATCATTATAATAATAGAACATGCCATTGCTATTAAATGACAGTCTACCACCGGTGATGGAAGCATCTGTAGTTCCATACGACTGATACCCCTTTAACCATTTGGCATTCAATGTTCCGGAAAAATCATCATTAAAATCATCATAATGAACTATATTGGGTATTTGATATACTTTCACATTATCAAACCATCCATTGTGGGTAAGGTTAAATATGTAAAGTCCTATCGTTCCTGTTGTGTTTCTTGATATATCTGTTTCAGTATAGGAAATGATCAAAGTATTATCAACATAGCAGCTTATTAATGTGCCCTCAAAAACCATCTTAAACTTATGAACACCCATATTGTTTGGATCGGCAATGCTCAGCAGCGTATTCTCTGTTCTAGAAAGAGATGTTCCACCACTCATCCACCAACGGTGACCATAGATACCATCCTTCGTTGAATACATCAAAATGAAATCATTTTCGATAGCTGAATAGAAGAACCTATATCCTGTTCCATCACTGTTTACACGCCCAGCAATACCATGATTGCTTCCATTTCCAGCCCATGGTGTTACATTGATATCTGATTCAACAATATAATTATCCCAATTGTAAGCCGCAGCATTAGCATATGAATAAAAGAACCCGTTGCTATTGAAGGATAATGCTCCATCGCTTATTGAAGCATCTTTAATTCCATTACTATTTTCGTAATTCTGATATTCTTTTTTCCAGTCGCTGTTTAAAGTACCGCTAAAATCATCGGAAAATACATTTGTTTGATTACTTGCATCAGGCAAATTGTGTGCCCAGGTAGTGATTCCTAAAGCAGGAAGCAAGCTAATAATCATGCTGATTGCCAAGAGAACCGAAATTGTTTTACTGAATCTTTTCATAAAAAGCTCCTTTTCTTTTGCAACGTTAAATATGGAGAAATAATTTCATGATATTTGTGTTGCGCTTAATTTGGATAGAACTGGTAATTATAACTGCAATATTATCCTAAAACTAATTAGCAAGAAGTGCTATCGACATTATTTGCCTCCCTCCCAAGATAATTCTACATAATAGTTATATCAATTATTTCGTCATAATGTGTGATATATTTAATAAATTAAAGAACTATTTGTGATATTTCCTAATAAGTTGTAATTTAGCATGCTTAATTACGGTAATAATGTAATATCCCAGCGAGTGGTGGTAGCAATCGTTGCTGTTGTGAGCGTCCCGCCTGACGCTCCTGTGCTCTTTATATATGTCTTGTTGCCAAGCTTGCTATATATGCTTACGTATGTAACAGAGTCTGCAATGGTGAAATTCATATTATTGGCATTTACATAGGTGCTTTGAATTATCTGCTTGCCTGTTGAATTTGTAGTGCTGTTTACCTTAAGTGCATATCCTGTAGCTCTGTTCACTATCTTGAAAGTATTGGCATCGGTAGTCTCTATAATCTGCCACTGTTGACTGGTAGCGCCTGTATAAGTTACATTTTTTACAACTCCGTTAAGACCTGTCGTTGTTGAATCCATAGCCAATGTAGACACTGAGTCATATGTAATTTTATAATATCTTGCAGGATCATAACGAGTCACGGCAACTGTACACATTGCTGTTTTGGCTCCGTCAGAAGTTGTAGCCGTAATAACAGCTGTCCCTACACCAATGCCTGTTATTAATCCTGTTGTGCTGACTGTTGCCACCGCAGTATTGCTTGAGCTCCAAGCAACATTTTTATTGGTGGCATTAGCAGGTGTGATTGTCGCTGTTAATTGTTTCGTAACCTGTCTTCCAATCGATATGCTTGATTTATCCAAGGAGACCCCTGTGACATAGTGGTCAAATTGAGTCATATATTTTTTGAACTCTCCACCGATAATTCTACGCCCCATGCTTTGAACCTCTGACTTAAGTGTACTCCAATAGGGGTTATTGGATGAATTCTGTAAAGTTCCATATCCCACAACAGAATCTCCTGCAACACCCCATGTGTAATTCATGATTCCACCGGGATTAACCTCCTGTTTTAAAAATTCATACATCCCACGGAGGTTTTCAATAGACTTTGCTTCAGTCCAATCACCAGAATAAATGTGGGTACACGGCACATACCAAATTTTAATATTGCCAAGGTTCGCTCCAAAATGAGTTTTTAAATCAGCATTTAAATGCTCATATAGGGTTTTGTCATTGTAAAAATCCGAGTAGTAATCATAGCCTGCATCTGTAAGATACATGCTGTTTGCTTCCGTAATTTCTTGTCTGTTTGTACCATCATCATATGTATCCTTATCGAATTCAGACACATGGAAAACAGAGAAAAACCGTTTACCAAAATTATCATGATTATATTTCGTAACATCAATGTACGCCTGATTGGTTATAACACCACCAAATGGTTCATCTATATACCAGCCGGCTAAAGCATCATAAGCTCCTGAATCTATACAGGTTTGATTGATTTGATTGAAGATTGTCTGCCAATTTGAAAGCAATCCGTTCGGATCCCATAAATTATGAGGACTTACAAATACCTGGGCGTTATTTGCCTTAGCTGTAACCAAGGCATTCTGAATGGTTTGAGCACTTTCATTTCCCCCGATTACAATTGTGTTGAGATAATTCGAAGTAATAGCCTCTGTATACCCTGTGGAACTCGGCCACAAATGATAGAAACCAAATCCATAATCTGTTTTCTTACTTTCCCACACTCCCGAAAAAGCCTTGCCGCTCAGCAATTCATAGCAGTTATCGTAGATGGAAATGTCATCAAGATAAATGACTCTCCCCGTCGCTAAACGCAATTCCATTTTTGATACTCTGCCAAGCACTTGGTCTTTATCAGTTGTATTCCCTGTATATTTTTCATACCCATAGCTACTATAAGGAATAACTACCCAGCCTTCAAAGTTTGCCGGTATATCACCGGTTTCATTTGCTACAAAAGTGTTGTTTTTATCCACTAAATATCTCTTTTTAGTAGTATCATACGTATAAAATTCCGTGGTGTTGACTGTGATATCTTTGATAACCACAGGGATTGTCAGAGGTGATGTATCATTCTTTATCCAAAAAGCAATTCCTTTATTCGAATCAAATGTTGTGGTTAATGCTGTTGACTCGACACTTGCATTGGATGAGAAATTAGAAAGCTTATAGGTCTTATAATCATTTGAATAGCCTATCTCGCTGGATACTGTCGCATTTGAAATGCTGAAATGCGAGCTGCTTGTGCCATCCAAAAGCACTGACATCAAATTATTATCACTTTTATCATTAAATCCCTTGATATGTGATTTGATAAAATTATACGCATCACTATACACTCCAAAATCATCAAAATAATATGGCCTGCCGTTTGCTGAGATGACCTCGCTGTCTGCCAAACTTATTTGATATAGATTCACATTATCCAGGTTTCTATTATTATCTGTTGCAGTCCATTCATACCAGCCATATTGAAAACTGCTGAACGGAACTATGACCCATCCTTCAAAATTTGCAGGTATATTGCCTGTCAAGGAGGGATTTAAACCTGTATTGACATCAATCAAATATCTTTCTTTTGTTATGTCATATGTAAAATATTCAAGAGTATTTGCCGTTGCATCTCTTAATGTAATAGGAACATTTATGGCATAATCCAACCCTTTCATCCAGAAGGCAACACCTGCATAACCGCTTGTGGATTGTCCTACAGTATTTGTTTGAAATAAGCCCCATTGAGTGGGTGTTGATGTACCGAAAGTAGTCTTGTAGCAACTAAAGTCATTTGAATATCCAAATTGTCTAGTTACACTGGCATTATTATATGCAAAGTAGTTGGTATTCGTTCCATCAAAATTCACGGTCATATCACTGTTATCCGAGCTAGCAGTAAAATTATCGATATGACTGGTGATAAAGTTATATTCATCTCCATAAGTACCAAAATCATCAAAATAAAACGGTCTGCCGTTTGCTGAAATGACTTCGCTATCCGAAAATCCTATTTGCATTAAATTCAGGTTATCCAAATTCATATTATTATCGGTTGCGTTCCACTCATACCAACCATATTGGAAGCTGTCAAATGGAATGATCACCCAACCTTCAAAATTTGCAGGAATACTCCCCTTTAAAGAAGAATTTAACCCGGTTTTTACATCAATTAAGTACCTTTCCTTTGAGGAGTTATAGGTAAAATACTCCAGGGTATTAGCAGTGGCATCTCTTAATGTAATTGGAACATTGACGACAAAATCTAAATTTTTAAACCAAAATGCAACGCCGTTTTTTCCTGTAAGGGTCTCCCCGATAACTGCCGTTTGAAATAGGCCCCACTGTGTTGGATTGTTTATGCCAAAGGTGACAGCAAAACTTTTGAAATCCCACGAAGTACCAAGCTTGCTCTGAATTGAACAGTTGACATTAGCAAAACCAGCTGAATTTGTTCCATCAAAATTTAAATTCATGTTATTGTTATCATGCGGAAAGTTCGTAACGTGACTTCCCAAAAACGAATATTCATCAGAATAGTAGCCAATATCATCTAGATAAATACTGTGTCTATATAAGTTTAAAACATCTGTAGCTGCAAAGTTAAACTGAAACATCTCGATGTTGTTGATAACTTGATTATTATCAGTATTATTCCATTCATACTTATCGTATTTAAAGCTTGTTAAAGGAATTAGAATCCAGCCTTCAAAGTTACCAGGTATTTTCCCAAAAGAAGGGTCCTTATAACCATTAGCACTAATAAGATATTTAGGCTTTGTTTCATCATAGCTGAAATATTCCAAAGTGTTGGTTGTTCGATCACGTATGGTAACAGGAACACTTAAAGGAACACGGTCTGTTTTTAGCCAAAATACAATTCCTGTTATTCCTGAAATACTGTCAATCGAGGTCGGGGTTTCAAGGGAGCCCCAGTCAGTAATGTTTGTCATACCATAAGTAAACTTGTAGCATTGTCCATCAGGCGAAATTCCACTGACAGTGGAGGACGAAGCATTATAAACCACTGTGAATGCCTGACTGCCATCATACTTTACAGTCATGTTTAAATTGTCTTCATTAAGAGCAGCAACGCCAACCAAGCAAGATAGAACTATTGTACTAATTATTGAGATTACCAAGAACAAGGATAGAAATCTAATTTTTTTCATAAAAAACCTCCTTCTCATTTGCAAAATAAAACAAAATGAAAATATTTCATGATGTTTTTGTTGCACTTAAATAAAACAGAAATGACAATATTGACCTCAAAGTTACCCAAAGCAAATAAGCAAGATACTTTCTTGAAACGATTTGCTTCTCCAAGATAGTGACATATGATAGTTATATCAATAATTTAGTCATAATGTGTGATATTTGTAATATTTTAATATAGCATTTGTGATATTTTCTAATGAATTGACTGATATAGAGAAAATTACTATTTTTTTTCATCTGTTTATGGACATTTAAATCTTACATTTCTATGCTGAAATGCTTTTCCAGTATTATATAACCCCTTTTTTTGCACAACTGGATTGCCTATTCCTCTGCCAATCCAATCCATGCTTGGGCATGCATAAAAAACCCGCCCATGGAAGACTTGTTCATAGCCTCTATTTGCTCGGTTAATTCTTCCCTTTGCAGCTTGTCATTCCAGCTCCAGAACGGGATGCCTTTGTAATCTGTCTTATTGTTTTCTATATTTTTAAAGATATTTTCAGCCATATTCATTTCAATCCTCACTTTGACAAGAAAAATAATCGTGCTTTAAAATTACCGGTTAATTTTACAAAAAGCTCATTCTCAACAATTCTAAATTCGCAGCCATCTTTAGGAAAAACGCACTCAGCACTTTTATATTGTCCCAAAGATATTTTAAATTCATCCTCGTCCGTATCCAACTTCCATACTGCAACTACTGCCTTGTCCTTCATTTCAAGCCCGTATGTCAGCCATTTATCAGTGTATTTTGGAAAGCCATTTGGCCATAATGGCAGGCTTTGTGCAATTTCTGTTTTATACGAGTTATAAAGTGAAATCGCCTCTTTGACCAACATAAAACACTCAGGCTTGATCTTGGCTAAATGTCCGCTTTGATGAATTCTCTGGGTTAAAACATTCACCATGTTGAAAATTGTCTGTTCTTCATCACTGTCAGTCATAGGATAGGACCAGACAGCACTTTGCTCGGGTGTTACAGCGGTTGCAGCCGCCACCACGATCTTGGGGTAGTCCTGGTATTCTGTCTGGTCGGACGTTGACTGAATGGAATGCTGTGATAACATGGCATAGTCCATTCTCATTCCGCCGCTTCCACAGTTTTCTATCACCAGGTCGGGATATTGTATGAATATATCTTTTAGCCAGTCCAGATAAGCCCTGTTATGCGCTAACAATCCTTCGCCTGCGCTGTCCGAGTTGATGTTGGTGCCTACGCCTGCATTGATGTTGTAATCCATTTTGATATATCCACAGCCATATTCATTGACAAGACGGTCAATAACCTTTGTGGCATACTCTCTTACAAAAGCATTTCTGTAATCCAGCTGGAATCTGCCGTTATCCATGACACGTTTGCCATTACGCATGAAGAAGCAGTCGTCGCTCCACTCTTTTGCAAGCGGACAGTTAATGCCCATAACTTCAAGCTCCAGCCACAATCCAGGGATAAGGTTCTTGTCCTTGATATATTGAAGGACCTTGTCCAGCCCCTCGGGGAAACGGTTTTTCGACGGCTGCCAGAGTCCTACTTCCGTCCACCATGACATTTCATTGCCCATTTCTTCTGCGTACCAACCGGCGTCAATGCAAAAATATTCACAGCCCGCCTCTTTTGCTGCATCAATGAGAGGATAGAGCTTTTCCGAGGTCGGGTCTCCCATCAGGCAGTTCATATAATCGTTGAATATGACACCGCATTTTTTGTTATCGTCGTTTTCTCTTCGTATGACTCTTCTATATCGAGTCAGCTCGCGGATGCACTCCTCAAAGCTGTCAGCAAATGCCAATGCGACCGGGACGGATTGAAAACAACAGTCTTTTTTGATCTCCTTTATAAAATGGCTTTCATTAAAGGACGGACCTGATAAATTTAAATATATATGTTCGCAAATGTCACTTATTTCATAATTCCATGAACCATTGTGCTCTATCTGCCACATGGTGAATTCCTTCGTATCAGTGTTTTCGATGCAGCCCATCGGGTGATAACCGCAGGATGACCAGCTTCCTACCGCTGAATATGACAGTCTTTTTAGTGAGAATGTATTGACCTTGCTAAGACCCAGTTCAGTTAATGAATTCACACGCCATTGAAGTTCTCCGTGCCAGGCATTATGAGGGATGTGCAGCTTTATACGTTCGTCAAATTTTTCCACGGAGTTTTTAGCAAGACCTGTCAACGAGAATGAACTTAAATATTCAAGCGTATATGTTTTGTTGTTTGATGAAACCTCTGAAAAAGAACGGATCACACTGATGCCATCATAGAACTGATAATGAAGTACAACATTGATGTCTTCGTAACCTAGTAGAAATTCCAGCTTCCGGCCAGATTCTGTTCTATAATCCTTGTGAGAAATATATGAAAGCTCGTTTGCAGGAGAAGTTCCTGTGTATTTGTTCCCGTGATGGTCGTTTTGATTAAATCCGGACATCTGCATCTGCACAGGTGCAAACCACTTCTTTGCATCATCTTTTATTTCACCGTCCTGCAATTCACGCTTAGACATGTTCAGCAACACGAGTTTTTCTTTGTCAATCACTTCAAAATTTGAATGTATTCCGTTTTCATTATAATCTATCTTCATTTCTGATCTCCCAAGTCAAATAATATACATCCTATTGCATTTATGCATTTATAAAA
>CAZZCN010000099.1:0-9292 GCA_964652975.1 uncultured Oscillospiraceae bacterium
ATCTCCAGTTGTAGCAAAATAAAATTACGAACAGGAAAGCGCCTCCGAAAGGGGGCGTTTTTTTGTTGGGCGATGGTTGACGAATGTTGCTATATGTGGTACAAGATTACAACGATACGCGATTGAAGCGTAACGGAGGAATCAATGAAGTTTTATCCTGCAGGGTACTTTATCGAGGCTCTATCTGAGGATTTTAATCTTCAGTGTGCCGACGCGAAAGAACGGGGTGTGACGGTGTATGCGCATCTGCGCATGTGTGCTGCACGCCTGCGGAAAGTCCAGGATAGGCGTGAACAAGGGCTTCCCATGGACGAGTCATTTGTGCCGTCCGCGCAACTGTTCTGGGGTATGGCTGCCTCGAAGATGTGGTTTTATGAAACGCTTGTGACGCGCGCGGAGCACGAGAAGAAGCTCAACGACAAGGAGTTGGAGAAGGTCTGTTTCGCGATGCTGGCAGAACTCTCCGATATTACTCGTGCGCTCAAGCCGAGCATCGACGCGTCCGGCAATTTCGTTTCCGGCAACGCCGAGGAGCAGGAGGGGTGATGGATCTTGCGCCACAGTTCATGACTCTTTTTGCAGCGCTAAGAAGCGATGAGCTGGCAGCAAAGCGAGCAGGTCGACCGGTGATCGAGCAACTTCGAAGCGTGAGTGAGCAGCTAGCGGAAAAGATCGACGCTGTTGAGGCAGACGCTGCGATTCCTGCAAAATTTGGCCTGTTGTTCGCTGCTTCCATTGAAGCGCGGTTGCGTTTGTACGAGGCGGTCATCGTCGAGGTCGAGCGTCGCGGCGACGAAGCGGACGATAAGGTGATGGAGGCTGTACGCTTCGTTCAAGAAACTCTTATTCGCATCGCACACGTCGTTGCAAAAGAAGGAGCACCTCCCACGTAAGCGCTCGGCCCCACAAAAACCGAGCACCCCGACACAGGATGGCAATGGCCACGGTGTCGGGTTTTTATTTTTGTGGTACACTGTTTCTACAATTAAAGATCTAATTATCTAGAGAGTGGCGAGAGCACTGGCTTTGTGACCCACCGGCAACCATCGGCGTTTTTACGCGACAGGTGCCAAATCCAGCCCGGCAACGGGAAAGATATTATGCGGCAATCTTTCCTGTATTATTCACAGGATTTTTTATTTTTATGATCAAAACAGCAGAGTTCGTTTCACCAAAGCACCCCGACAAAATTTGCGATGTGATTGCGGATAGCATTCTCGATGCGTATACGGCCGTCGACCCGAACGCGCGCGTGGCGATTGAGGTGATGGGCGGGCACAATTTGGTGACGATTAACGGAGAGGTGACGGCGGCTGGCGTGGCACCGGATATTCAGGCGGTGGTGAAGGGAATTGTGGGCGCGGAGTTTGTGGTGCTGACGAACATCGCGCGGCAGAGTCCGGAGATTGCGCAGGGCGTTGATACGGGCGGCGCGGGCGATCAGGGAATTATGAAAGGATATGCGTGTACGGAGACGCCTGAGCTGTTGCCGCTCGAATATGTTTTGGCGCGGCGGCTGTGTCAGGCGATTTTTGGTGTGTATCCGTTTGATGGGAAAACGCAGGTGACGGTTGAAAATGGCGTGGTCACGTGTGTTGTTGCGAGTTTTCAGAATACGAAGAGCGCGGATTTGGAGTCGATTGCGCGCGCGGTGATTCCGGGGGCGGGGGAATATATCATCAATCGCGCGGGCGAATGGTCGCTTGGCGGGTTCGATGCGGACACGGGGCTGTCAGGTCGAAAACTTATTGTCGATAATTACGGGCCCGAGGTTGCAATTGGCGGCGGATCGTTTTCGGGAAAGGATTACACGAAGGTCGATCGATCGGGCGCGTATATGGCGCGCAAGATTGCGGTGGATTTGCTCCGCGCGCGTGGGGCGCGGGAGGTGGTGACGAAATTGGCGTATGCGATTGGAAAGGCGGAGCCGGTTATGGCGTCGGCGGTTGTGGATGGGGTTGAGGAGGCTGTTGTCGGATATGATTTATCGCCGGCGGGGATTCGCCGGGCGCTGGGGCTCGCGAGTGTGCGCTATGCGGATACGTGCACGTGGGGGCATTTTGGGAGAGGGTTTTCTTGGGATCGATAGAATTTTTCATCACTAATTAAGTTGGCATGTGTATGTATTTGTGATACGTTTTAACGTTGATGTTGTTTTTTTATATAATCCTGTTAAAGTGATACCTCATTTAGGTTTTGGTGGATATACGCCAGATGCGAATACCGTGTTGATTTCTGTTGATACTGATAACGCGAAACTTGCGCACACAATTGACACAGAGCTTGTGCACACGCTTGCGCATGAGATGCACCATGCGATGCGTTGGCGTTCGGTTGGGTATGGCGACACGCTTGGTGCGGCGCTCGTGACCGAAGGACTTGCGGATCATTTTAGTGTTGAGGCGACAGGTGGTGCACCGTCGCTCTGGACGCAGGGGTTTACTGACGAGGCACTTGAAGATTTGTTGGTTCGCGCGGGGGCAGAGTTGGATAATTCGGATTATTCTCACGCCGACTGGTTTTTTGGTGGCAACGGATTACCAAAATGGGGCGGCTATGCACTTGGATATTATATTGTTGAAAAATATTTAGCTGCGCATCCAGGGGTGACAGCGGGAAGCCTGGTTAATTGTTCGTATAAGGATTTCTATTGAGTCACTGATTTGAACGGACCAAGTGCTCGTAGACTTATAGCATTTTTAGGTTCGATGATGTTTGTTTGTTCGAGTAGTGTGATTGTTTTGTCGATTTTGCCATCTTCTTTTCGGAGGTCTGTTAAAAACTTATCTTTATGTTTCGCAGCGCTTTTATCGACGTGTTCCATGATTTGGTTTTTTGCTGCACCAACGACGCGATGTAACTCTTTGTGGTTTTCGATTTTTAATTCTGAGAGTAATTCAGTAACTTCGACGCGCGTAATCAGATTATCGCGCATAAATTCCATTACTTCTTGGTGGCCCTCCTCGAGAGAGGTGAATTTTGCGAGGACAACTAAAGAAAACTTGTTGAATGATTCGACAAGACTTTTTAATTCCGTATTTATCGAGTGGAGAGATGCTTCGGATTCTTGCATAGGAAAGAAACAATTAGTATGAGTATGCCTCATACTGGGTTCCATGTCTAAAAGAGTTTGTCAATGGTGGGGATGGGGATAATAGGTGGCTTTTTTATGCTACACTACCTTAGTGACTAGCAATATCTCGATTAAATTTTTAAAAATATATGAAAACCATAAATATTCAGCCAAACAAAATTAAAATCGCGATCGTTGCAGTTGGCGGAAAGGCGGCGAGCCAGTTTGCGTTTATGGAATGGACAAAGGATGTGGGTGTGCAGCGGGTTGCAATTGTTCCGAGTGGGTCTGAGATGTTTTTGTCTGCTGAAAATATTGATGCAGTGATTCCACTTCCGCTTGATCGACGCGTCGCGGCGGCGAAAACACCGAAGGATTGGGCTGATATTGCGCAGTCGATTGTGACAGCGAAAAGGGATGAGATTGAGCGCGCGATTTCGGGTGCTGATTTGGTTTTTTTCAGAGGAAATATTACGAGCGCGCTTGTTGCGCATGAGATTGCGGTAATTGCGGCGCATGTTCGAGCGGCAGGAAAACTTGCGGTGTATGCATATGCATTGCCGTTTGCGTTTGAGGGCGCAGGACCTATGGCGCTCGCGCGTGTGCATGAGGCGGTTGTTCGCGCGAGTGTTGATGCGTTGGTTCCGGTTGATAGCGATGCGCTTGTGCTTCCGGGGATGACAGCGGCGCAGGCACTCGGGACGGTCGGGAATTATATTGGCGAGTTTACACGCGCATGTTTGGAGATGATTGAAACGTGCGGGACGATTAATATCGATTGGAATGATATTTGCTCAACGGTTAAAAATGCGCAGCGGGTACATGTGGGGTCGGTTAGCGGAACTGTTCAGGATTCTGCGGACGACTTGGTTCAGAAGGTTTTTTCTGTTAAGCCAGGGTTTGAAGGTGCGCACGGCGGGGGTTTTGAGCGTGCGGTTTATGTTATTTCAGCGGGGGCAGATGTTCCGGTTCAGGCAGTTCACGATCTTGGGAGTTCGATTGAATCGCATTTGGCGGAGGATGCGCGGATTATTTTTGGAGTTGAGCAGTCGGGAGTTACGGGCGGGGAGATTGAGGTGAGGGTGGTGGCGGCGGGGGTATAGATTTTTTATGAAAAAACCACAAGAGGTTAATCAAAAATTTGTTTTGGGTGAAATTATTAAGATTAGAGAGGAACTTGAGCGGCTTACTAAGGCGACCGACGAGCTGTACGGAAGTTTGATGTATGAGGAAGCAAAGAAGTACGTAGTAAAATATAAATCAATGACAGGAGAAAAGCTCAGAAAAAAGTTTATGATTGGTTATTACACGTCCAGTTATATTTTTGATGCACTTGTTGAGAATGGGATAGTTGAGGATTCTGTGGTTGGTGATAAGGTTGTGTATTTTGTTAAGAAAAATAGATGAGGGTGCATTAGTGCGGGTTGGCGAAAAATGTTAAAAAAGTTTAATAGAAAAGTTATTAACTGTTTAATGTGGATATGTCCATTGTTTTGAATGGACATGGCTATTGACAAGTTATAATTAATGGCATAATAGCAATGGTGATGAGTCGATGTGCATTAATTCATAGATTACTGTAAACTTGTGCTGTATGAATACGAGTCAAACAGTCAAAGAAATCCAAAGTGCTTTTGAGATAAATACTATTTATGCTCAACGGGTTTTTGATATGATGATTACAGATAATTCTCTTGAAGCAGCTAAAAAAATTATTGATAATAAGCCAAAACCATTTGTGAAGTGGGTTGGTGGAAAAAGGCAGCTCTTAAAACAATTTCGATTATTGGATTTATATCCGCCTGAAAAATTTGATGTAAAGACAGCTTCTTATTTTGAGCCATTTGTTGGTGGAGGGGCTGTATTTTTTGATCTACTTCCTCGAAAAGCCTTTTTATCGGATTTAAATGCAGAATTAGTGATTACTTATAATACTATAAAAAATGATATTAATGAATTGATTATTTCTTTACAAAAACACAAATATGATAAAGAGTATTTTTTAGAAATTCGCGCACAGGATTTAAAGCAATTATCAGATATTGAAATTGCTGCACGTTTTATTTATTTAAATCGCACATGTTTTAATGGAATGTATCGCGTGAATAGCAAAGGTGGATTTAATGTGCCATTTGGTAAATATACAAATCCTCAGATTTGTGATGAACAGAATTTGCGTCGAGTATCGAAAGCTCTTGCAGATGTGGAGATAAAGCATGAAGATTATAAAGAAGTTTTGAAGAAAGCAGTAAAAGGAGATTTTATATATTTTGACCCACCTTACTACCCAGTCAGTAAAACAGCATCATTTACTTCTTATACAGCAGAATCTTTTTTAGATAAAGAGCAAATTGAACTACGAGATACTTTTCTTGAATTAACTAATCGTGGTTGTTATGTGATGTTGTCTAATTCTGATACTCCTTTTATAAACGATATCTATTCTGAAATCCTTGATAAAGGTATTAAAATAACAAAAATAAGTGCGGGACGAGCGATTAATTCAAAGGCTGCAGGAAGAGGAAAGATAACTGAGGTTTTGATAACGAATTACTAAATTGTATGAATAAAGATTTTAATAATCTCACAGCAACATTTAAAAGCTCAATTAAGACGTGGGATTATTTTGTAAATTGGAAGAAAGTATTTTCTAATAGTTCCGATTTAGAAATTTCACTAAACAAACTCAATTATTTGTTAGGTAAAGAAAATCTTGAGGAGGAGTTTAATCATTTGTATAGATCAAATACTGACATTATTAAAGCATTGCCTGTACTTTTGGCTGTACGAGAAAATAAGCTTGAAGTTTTTGATAAAACTACAAAAGACACAGAGCTCTTTGATTTTTCTGGGAAAGAGCGAAATGAAAGTAAGTATTTTGAATTTTTATTGAAATCTGGACTTGCTCGATTATTTCAGAAAGATGGGATTAAAAATCTTGTAGATTATGTAATGGGTGTTGAAGTTGGTTTAGATAGTAATGGTCGTAAAAATCGCGGCGGAATTTTGATGGAGGAAATTGTTGGTACATTTATAATCGAATTTTGTAAAAAGAATGGGTATGAGTATATGTCACAAGCGCGATCGACTAATATTAAAATTAAATGGGGTATCGATGTCAAGGTTGATAAATCGGAACGTAGTTTTGATTTTGCAATTTATAATCCTGTAAACAAAAAGATTAAATTATTTGAAGCAAATTTTTATAATGGAGGCGGGTCAAAGCTTAAGGCTGTTTGTGGAGAATTTAAAAGTCTTTACTCTGAGCTTAAAGCACAGGATATCGATTTTATTTGGATAACAGATGGTTTGGGCTGGCATTCAGCAAAGAGACCGCTTGAAGAAACATATATTCATAATGAGTATGTGTTTAATCTTGCGATGCTTGAGTCAGGTGTTTTGAGTGATCTTAAATGGTAACTGCATGAATGTGATTAAAAAAAAGGAGTTTAAATTACATCCTGAAGAATTTGAATTAGAATGTACGACTGTTTGGGCGTTTCCCCGAAGAGGCAATTGGGCAACACACAAATCCGATTGGAGAGGTAATTGGGCACCTGAGGTTGTACGAAATCTTCTTTTGAGATATTCAAAAGAAGGGGATGTTGTTTTAGATTCCATGATTGGTGGCGGCACGACTGCAATCGAGGCGAAGATACTAAGTCGAAATATTATTTGTTCCGATGTTAACGAAAATGCTTTAGAAAGAACAAAAAGTGCTCTTAATTTTGATGTGGATAATAAGTCTTGGCAAAAAATTTATAAATGGGATTCGCGTAAACTTGATAAACTCAAGGACAAGAGTATTGATTTTATTCTTACACACCCACCTTACGCAGATATAATTAAGTATAGTGAGGGTCTGATAAAGGAGGATATATCAGGTATTCACGAAATTGATGCATTTGCTGATGAGATGGAAAAAGTAGCGAAAGAATTTTATCGTATATTAAAACCGGGTCACTTTTGTGCGATTTTAATGGGTGATACACGAAGAAATAAAATGTATCAACCGCTTGCCTATAAGGTGATGGATAGATTTTTAAGATCAGGTTTTGAATTAAAAGAGGATATTATCAAAAGACAGTTTAATTGTAAGGCAACTGGTTTTTGGGTGAATAAATCAAAAGAGGCAAATTTTCTACTGATTATGCATGAGCACTTATTTATTTTTCAAAAAACCATGTAATGTCATCAACAACATATATTGACATAAACAGACGGTAGAATTATAATTATTTTGTTAGAGATGCCTCGCACTCCAACCGCCGGTAGCGTAAGCTTCGGTGGCCGTAGGGATAAACCTCGGCACAAGCGTTTAGCAAAAGCTGACGACTGGATGTATTTCCATAATGCAGTTTTCCTAAACGCGCCACGGGGCGCGTTATTAAATTAATAGGAAAATTATGAATAATTCTTCAACGTTAATAAAGTTTCCGGTTGTTTCATTTCGAAAGATTAGTACGCCTTCGGAAGATAAAATAGGAAAAACTTATATAGCAGTAGTTAGTGTAAAGGATCTTCCAAAGGAGTTTGATAATTGGCGTGCACTCAATCCACGGGATCCAAAATTAACTTCAGGTGTCGCAAAAAAAATTTTTGAGACTCTACAGAATCAGCCCGATCTTTTTTTGCTAAAGAATCGTGGTATTACTATTCTTGTGGACAAAACTGATTTCGATAATCATTCGAATCTTCTGAAGGTGGAAATGGTTGACGAAACTAAACATGGTTTATTAGATGGCGGTCATACTTTTCGAGTGATACGTAGTTTTATTGATGCGTTAAATCCTGAAGAATTGGTTGATGTTAATGCAATGGTGAAATTAGAAATTCTCGAAGGTGTCCGAGATCGTAATGATGTTGTTGGAATTGTTGAGGCTAGGAACACCTCAACGCAGGTTAAAGAGCAGGGGATTGAAGACTTATTAGGTACATTTGATGTTATAAAGGAAGTATTGAAAGGAAAGTCGTATGAAAGTCGCGTTGCTTATAAAGAATATGAACTTCTTGAAGATGGAAGTAAAAAAGATATCGATATAAAGGAAATTCTTTCCTACCTTGTTTGTTTTGACGTAGAAAGCTTCGATAGTATCAAACATCCAATTAAGGCTTATTCGACAAGAGCATTGCTGGTCGATCACTTTAGTGCACGAAAAAAAGAGATGGAAAAATATGTGCGTCTTTTACCTGAAATTCTTGAACTTCGAGATGAGATATATTTTGAACTACCAGATGCTTATAATAAAAGTGCTAACGAAGAAACAGGCGGCAAATTTGGAAAGCTAACTGGTGTTACTGATACGTCAAGCAAGAAAAAGATGGAGGATGTTTTATTGGATTTTTCCAATAAGAAATCACATTATCGAATTCCTAGCGGGTTTATTTATCCAATTCTTGCAAGCTTTCGGAATCTAGTTGGAATAAGAGAAAATAGGTGTTATTGGAAGACTGATCCAATTAGGTTATTTGGTGATATTAAATTTGAATTAGCCGCGCGTATCGGAGGTCAGGCAAAAGCAACTCGGAATCCGAATCAATTAGGAAAAGATGTAAATGCTTGGCAAAGCTGTTACGATGCGGTTGCGCTCGAAGTGTTGCGACGGCATCTTGATTAGCGTTGGATTGATTAGGAAAGTTAAACGAAACTCCCTGGCCTTATGGCTGGGGAGTTTTGTATTTTGTCGCGGAAAATCCCGAACAAGAATAGTCATTCTATAGGTATTCGAGAATCGCTTTTTGATAAAATATGAAAAAAATTAACAGCAGATATCATCAAAAATTGGATGAGAAGCCGAAGCATGATAGAATACTTGGGTTTTTGGGAGAAAATTAATAATCCAAAGTTTAACCTGGTCGAATTCGACCCGTTTAAAAATGAGACTGGTTCGAAGAGCTTTGCACTATCTCCTCATAAGTGGATTGAGACAACAGGAGCTATTGGGTTGATATCTAAGGCGGGGCGATATGGTGGTGGCATTTTAAAACGACTTTGCCCACGCCTTGTGGGCGTGGGCTATGAGCGATTTCACTCCATTCTCATAATTTAACAAAGCACGAACTATAGTAACTGTAATATTTTATTTAAAAGCTGTCAAGTATTGTGAAGGGGAGAATGTGGTGATTTTTGGGTGAAGCGGGTGTGTTATTGCTAACATTCGCATTAGTTTTCCACAATCCATACCCTTGACAAAATAATTTAGATAAGTCACCCGGTGT
>CAZZCN010000100.1:0-8727 GCA_964652975.1 uncultured Oscillospiraceae bacterium
ATATAGTTTCTGCTTGTAGGTATGTCATATGCAAAAGTGCTGACAGGCAGTAAAATGAATACTATGACACATAACAATACAATTCTTTTAAGCATTCCCGTTCTCCCTTCCGTAATAATATCTATCAGTCCTTCATTCCGCTAGCAGACATTGTTTCGATAATATTTGACTGTGAAACAATAAATATGGTGAGCGGAACTATCATCATAAAAACCGATATTGCAGCAGCAACACCTGCCCTGGCTATACCTGCCGCCGCTATCTGCCCCATGGCATAAGGCAGTGTTTTCAACTGTTCACTATAAATGTATGGTGTATTACCCATATTCCAAAGCGACTGCACCGTGAATATCATTAAAGTAAGCCATGCAGGCTTTACCATGGGCATGACAATTTTAAAGAATTTCGCCAATTCGCTGGCGCCATCCATTTCTGCGCTCTCAAGAACAGCCGGGTGAACAGTCTGTTCCATAAACTGCTTCATGAGAAAAAAGCCCAGGGACATTGCTAGCGCCGGAAGAATAACAGCACCGTAACTATCAAGAAGTTTAAGTTTTGATATTATGATAAATGCCGGAATTGCAGTCACCACACCGCTGAACATAAGCGATGTACGTACCAGCACAAAAAATCCGTTTGAACCGGGGAACCTGTACATTGCAACAGGATATGCACAAAGGGAGGCGATCAGTATATGCCCGGCTGTTCCTGCGAATGTAATGAAAACAGTATTGAACAGGTATCTTGAGAAAGGCGCCCAGGATGACGACATCAAATTGAACAGATCCTTGTAATTATTCAGAGTCGGGTTGTTAACAAAAAATCTCGGCGGAAAAATCCACAACTCGTTGTTTGGTTTCAAAGACTGGGACACGGCATAAACCATAGGCAGCATCATCACAGAAGCCATAAACAGCAGGTAAACGATCAACACAACATCGCCGCCAATCGACCTTGATACCCTTTTTTTAATTAACAGGTCCTTTATAGCCACAAAACTACTCCCTTCCTAAGTTCCAAACTTGTGAATAAGTTTTTGAACAAGCATATTGCTTCCAAGCATCAAAAAGAACAGTACAGTTGCAATCGCGCAGGCATATCCCATTTCGTATCTTATGGTGCCGTAGTCCACCAGATGGTTCATCAAAGTATGAGCCGCATATCCGGCGCTTGGGAATCCGCAAAGAGCTGTTACAACTTCGCCTACTGAAAAAGCCGCTGTTATGCTTATAACAGCACCGAATATCAATTGAGGCCGCATAAGCGGTAATGTTACATACCAGAGTTCCTGCCAGCGGTTTTTGACACCGTCTATGGCGGATGCCTCATAGTACTGTTTATCTATGCCCTGAAATCCTGCGATAAATGACAAAAAAGTCGTTCCGAGGCTCATCCAGAGACTTACAGTCAATATAAGCGGCATCATATAGCTTGGATTCTGAAAAAACACTATCGGTTCGGAAATAAATCCGAGATTGATCAGGGTGCCGTTTACAAGAGCGTTCGCATCACCGCTGAAAAAAAATGTCCAGACGGTCAGCATACCGCCAGCCAGGGACGGAGCAAAGAAAATAATTGTAAAAACAACCCTCATCAGCCTGGAAAGCTCATTTATCAGCCAGGCAAAAAAGAATGAGAGGATATATCCGCCCGGTCCTACAATACAAGCTATGTTGATGGTGTTCTTTAACGACACCAAAAATATATCGTCATTTAAAAACAGCTTGGAATAATTGCTTATACCTATCGGTCTGGGTGCTTCCAGAATGTTAAATGACGTAAAACTCAGATATATTGCAATTGCGACAGGCAGCAACACGAAAAGACAGAATAGTATTGCAAAAGGAGCCATAAAAAGATAATGCGTCCTGTGCTTTTTTATCAGCCATACTTTGTATTTAACATCTTGTTTTATCTTTTCCTTGATTTTTCTTTTCGGAGCTAATTTTTCAATCATTTTGAAAGTCCAAACTCCTCTCTTTTAAACTGTATCTCGTTATTGATATCCTTGATATATTTTTTCAGCATCGTTCTTGCGTCTGTATTTGAGTTGTATACATCTTTTATGGCAAAGTCGATGTCCCTCGCGGTTATGTATCCACCCGGTACCTCCGGAACGCCTTTAAGATATGACATTTGCAATAGCAGTGATTTCAGGTCGTTTGACTTCCATGGAAGCTTTCGAAATGCATCCGTATTTGCTGTATTATATCTTGCGGCTATGCCCATTACACTTTCCAGTTCCTTGCCGAAACGGAATTGCGGTTCGCTGTCTGTCCACCATTTTATAAAATCCCATGCCGAGTCCTTGTTTCTACTTGCGGACATGATTACGCAGCCTGCACCGGAGGCTGTGACATAATAATGAACATCCCCGTTTTCATCGATTGTTCCGGGAACCGTTGTCATCGCCCATCTTCCTTTGATCTCAGGAGCCGATATTTGAAGCAGGTTGTAGGTTGTGTAGTCAGCAATCCCTATCGGAATCTCTCCGGTTCTGAAACGCATTTCAAAGCTGTATGCATATGGAAGTCCATAACTTGTGTACATATCCATGTAATTATTAAAGGTGTCAAGAGCGGTTTTGCTGTCAAGAGCGGTTTTTTTGCCGCCGTCCCTGTAGATTTCTCCTCCGTTTTGATAAAGGAGCATCAGGTAGGACTGGGCGCTCGCAGGCAGGGCGAAATTCATATTGAGTCGCTGGATTACAGGCAGGATATTGACGATGTCCTGCCAGGTTTTTATGTTTTCAATTTTAATACCCAGCATCTCCATTATGTCGGTTCTGTAGAACAGCATAGGGAATGAAAGGGTTTCAGGCAATGCATATGTTCCGCCCTCGTACTCATAGGCCTTGTATGAGGCAGGGATGAATCTCTTTATTATCTCCTTGTAATCAGGAAATTCCTTTAAATCAACAATCGCACTTCGCATCGCATAGTTGGCAGGTTCGCTCCCCCCCACCTGCAATGCCACATCAGGTCCAACTCCTGCAAGTGTTGCGGTCAGTATAGTCCCTGACGGAACCAGCTGAAGCCTGACCGGCAGCCCCGATTTCGATGAATATTCCTGAGTTATCAGCTGATTAAGCGCAAGCGCCTGGTCACGCCCTCCTGTAACTCCGTTTCCTATCCACACGGTAATTGCTTCCCTGGAACTGTTGTCAACAGCTGATATTACGTTGTAATCATTGAAAAACGAGTTAAAAAATCTTAATACGCCGTTTTTTATGGTGGTAAAAAAATCCGCTTCCGACCTTGGATCAGGTGCATTTTCCTCCGCCAAAAAAATATAATCCAGCAGTAAAGGCTGCGAACCTGCATTTACAATAAGATTCCCCAGAGCGCTTACATCGTCCTTGTAGCCGATGTACATACCTGGTATCTTATCGGGATTTTCCGCCATGCGGGAAAGCTTTAGTGCCAGCTGGCGCAGTCTTGATACATTTGAATCAATATTTCCTGAGAGTTTTTCCCAGTTTCCCGCAATTTGTCTAACCTTTTCCGCCTGATTTTTGAATATGGTTATCACGTTCGGCAACTGAGTCTCTATGCTGTAGGATTTGTATATGTCAGGGTTCGATCCCAAAAGTGAAAGCAGATACCAGCTGGCGGTATTAAGTTCTGAAAGGCTCGAAGAAGCATCCACCAGGAGAGGGCTTGTATCACCGAGTACGACAGAAAGTTCGATTTCATGTTCGCCCGCGGAAAGATAGAAGTCATAAGGATTTTTATTACCCGCCCTCATTACCTGAAAGTCATTTGCAAATTCAAATGTAATATTTGAAGCTTCCTCAAATGGAATTTCTCCGTCGATACGCAGTTCCCTGGCAGGAGAAATGTCCCTTATGAAATTTTGCTTGAAGCGGAATCCTATCTGATAAAGTCCATCTTTTGGCACGTTTATCTTATATGAAATCCATTGCCTGGAGCTTTGCCACCTTGTTCCACCGATTGTGTTCAACTTTTGCTTGTTGTAAGCATACGGCTGCGTTGCCGAGGATGAATTATCTGCCAGTGGATAAAGTGTTATGTCCGACTTTTGATAGGGGTTCTCAGCCTGATAAATGAGGATTCCGTCTTTCAATACGCCGTTTACAGGCAATCTGCCTTCGTTTTTATATTTTTTAAAAGTCTCCTCATAAGTAGCATTTAATTCCTTTTTTGAACTTAATACTATTTGGGCTATTGCCATCGGCTCACTTAATGAATCAAGTTCGATTGTGTGTTTCCCCTTCTTGAAAGCAAAGTATAACCTGTCCCCGAAATAACCCTCTGTGTCCTTTAAATAAGTATTGCTCCATTCCAAAATCTCCTCGGCGGCAGGTCTGATGTCGTTTCCCTTTGCGTCAGCGGTTATATCTGCGCTGTCAATATAGCATCGTGAAAATTCAAGATTATAGCATTCGGCAAAAGGGAGGTTTCCGTCTATTTTAAAGGTCCTTGCTATATTGCCTCCTGCGCCCTGAACCGGCAGGTAGAGGATTTCAATCGAATAGCTTCCATCTCTTGGTATATCCACGATCCATGATGCCGTGCTTTCGCTTTGAGTAAGCAGGACCTCTTTTGATAATATCTTATCGGTCTGCTTTGCAGTCTGCGTACCCTTTGCTATGTCAACAGCATTAATAACAATTCTTTCATTGTTAAAAACAGGTGGATTTTTAAGCAGGTAATTATAATAGCTGTCCTCGTTCGAAAAATAAGTCATCGTCCGGGACGGCTGAAAATCCTCCGCCAGAGAAGGCGGAGTCAATCCTGCTGCTATTAAAAAAACTGTCAATAAAAATGCTATTTTCTTCTTCAAACTGCTACACCACCAATATGATTTTATCTGTCATTAACCGTAAAGTCCTTATACTGCGAATAGTAACCCTTGCCTTTGATGCTGATGCCCGACGGGCACAGTATGTAAACGTATTGTTTTATTGTCTGCCCCTTGGTAACATTTATAATCACCTTGCCGCTCAGGCTTTCTGCTTTTTTAATTTCAACCGATACACCTGGAGCGGTCTTAACTGAGAAATTCGGAATTAAGCCTTTAGATGCATTGTAGGAATATGTATAATTGGTAACGCTTTCAATAAAGTCCGAGATTTCATTTCCATCAACTATTATTGAAGATACAAGCTCCTCCTGCTCTTCCCCGTATATGACGAGCTCATTTATATTCATAGGCACGTATCTGTATCCATGTACACCTAGATAAGTGATCCTCAGATATCTGGCGGTTTTATTAATAACGGATAATAAATTCCCACCTTTGTATAAATCACTGTCACTGCTGTATGCCCTTATATAGTCTGTACCGTTTGATGAAATGTCTATCGCGTACGCTACAACATCCCTGCCTGTCAAACCTGAAACAATGCTGTTCATTGCGGTGACAAAATACTTCTTCCCGAGGTCAATAGTAACAGTCGGAGTATATCCTTTGTTTTCGGATTTCCAGATTGTCCGCATATTGCCGTCGGTAAGATATGACGGATTGCCGCCCGCAGCCGACGAGGTTGCTTTCACAGCCTTTCCTGTAGAAATAATTTTCTCCTGTGCAGATTGCTGTTCTCTGAAAAAGACCATGTATGATGTTGATTTGCTTAAATCAGAGGACGTGACAACAATTTTTGCAGCACCATTGGTACTTTCCGCCTGCGTTATCTGCACGATCTGATTTGCATCGGATCTGGTCACCGTTACAACGGGTATGGTCTGTGTTCCCAGTGCCAGAGGATAAAAATAGCTGCTGAAGTCTTTATTGAACTCTGAAATTCCCTTTCCATCGATCTGTATGCCGCCAAGGTTTGCATCAGATGTTCCACTGCCATATCCGTACAGTGTAAATTCTTTTATACCGATGTTAATCTGGCAATCGGTAACCAGCAGCCTCACATATCTTGCGGTCGAATCGAGTGCCATGAACAGATCATTCCCCGGCAGGGATTTCGACGACCCGTCGTAAATTGTCTGCATGACAAGGGAATCGCCCAAATCCCCGGTGGTGTTTCTTCTATAGTCCGGTAATGCAGAAAGCTTGTCTATCCGGAATTTATAATTCTCCGGGTTTCCTTTGATAAAATTAAGCTGTGCCAGTGATATATGATAAAGACCCTTTAAATCTATAAACAAGGCAGCTGTTTTACCTCCCGAATTCCAAACGGTTGTATAGTCGCCGTCAAATGCAAAGCCCGGTATCTCTCCTTGCGGATTATTATATCCAACCGGTTTTTTCTGATCGGTTAAAACTCCGGTTGCACCGTTTTCGTATATAAAGAAAACACTGTAGGCCTGTGTCTGGGTTTTGTCCTTTGATACGCACACTATCTCTGCTCTCCCCGGAACAGTGACAGCCTGGGTTACTGTGACATCCGCCCCGTTTGTCATCGGCTGGGCACTGACAGTTTTAACGCCTTCTCCAGGTTGTAATTTATAGAAATAGCCGGATGTATCACTGGAAAAACCATCCAATGATTGACCGTCAATTTTTATATCCCTTAATCTTGCATCAAACTCAGCTTCCCGGGCGTATATTTCAAACTCGTCAACTGCGCATAATCCATCGCCTGAGTATGCTGTGTTTCCTGAAATAATAAGACGTACATACCTTGATTTGGCGCTTATTGTAGTTTTTGCAGGAGTGTTTGTAGTGCTTGTCCCGGAAAAAATATTTTTGACTACATGCTTTTCCGCCAGATACTCCTGGTTGTCTATAGTGGAGCCTTCCACACCCATCGGCGGCATGGCAATCATACTGTCTATTTTGTAGGTCCATGTTCCTGTTGCCACATCGCTAAAGACAATTTTAAAGGATGACAGGTCATAGACCGCTCCTAAATCTATAAACATGCAGCCCCAGTCTGAAAAAGCCTTCCATTTCGTATTTAAATCCCCGTCAATGGCATGTGAAGCCGGCTCGTATGCATAGACATACGAAAGGTTATATTTATCCCTTGATACCAGTATTTCAGAGACAAAACTCACAGTATATGTCGCGGTGACTGTCTTGTCTTTCGATGTCACCTTTATTATTGCCTTTCTGCTTGTCATATCCCCCTGTTCTATTGATATGGAAGCGCCGCCGGCAAGAGCCGAAGCGGATACAACCGGACATTTGGTTGCATCATTTGCAATGGTGTAATTATAATCATATAAATTCATATTGAATTGTGAAAGTGCAACGCTATCACACATTATGCTTTTAAGCTGTGCGTTTTTGTCAGGGTCGACATAAAGACTGCCATAGATTTTCAGCTCGGTCAGAGCAGCCAGTTTGAGACCGGTCTTATTGTTGATTCTGACCCTCAGGTATCTTGTTTTGACTGAACTCGAGGTTATAGACAGAGCATTGTTTGTTGTGTTGCTCTTTGATACAATGCCGGTCCAGAGCGATTCTATGTATCCATTGTCTAATATGCTGATTCTCTTGGATTCGTCTATAACCAGTTTGCTTCCTGAGACAGTTCCAACAAGTCCTTCTACAGTCTCGACATTGCACTGTACTTCTCCCAGCGCCAGATATTCCCCATTGGTATTGGGCATCTGACCCGGGAAAACAAGCTCTATTCTGGAAATATCATAAACAGCTTCCAAATCAATATATAAAGCACTGTAGGATAAATTTTCTGAAAGCCATGTGTCGGAGCTGTTGCTGGCGTTTTCAACGCCGTCTATGGCTTTTGACGCATCCCACCAGCTTCCGCCAAGACTATAGATCCTCTTGTTTGATGCAATATTTGTAGTATCGATTGCAAAAATACTGAAGTTGGCAAATACAATCAAAAAGCATGCAAGCACGGCAATCAGTTTGTTTTTTGAACTCGGAATTCGCTGCATAAAATCATCCCCTTTGTTTGGTTTGACATCAGTTGTATGTGTTGTTGATATTGGCGTTTTCGCTACCCTTGATTTCTGTCATGGCAGTGATAGGAGTTTTCTCCTGTTTCAAGACAGCGTCCAGAACCGCACCCATATAATTGTTTGTCAGTCCCCTGGTGGCTGCTTCATGGTCTATCTGTCTCATAACTGTGATTCTGTGCATCATATCCAGCGATGCTTCATCCCTAAGTGCAGAATCCAGCTGAATCTCATCCCATTGCTTCATGTCCCAGGAAGTGCGTTTTGCTATAGCTACCAGAACTTTTCCGGCAGCTTCGATATTTTTGTTATCCTTGGTCAAACAGAAATATTTGGTATTGTTTACACTTACATAATCAGATGCGGCCGGGCCCTTCGGCAAGGGCAGCACGCCGTAAACATCCTCCATATATGGGTTTAGCTGGCTTGATGTGCAGATATAATCTCCAAGATAGAAAAGGGACTTCCTTGCCATGAATTCCTTTGATTCGCTTGCACCGTAATCCTCAGGCCCGGTAACGCCCAAAATATAGCCCGCCTTTGCATAATCCGACCAGAACTGGATACCTGATATCAGCTTGTTGTCGTTGTAGTTGAAATAATATTGTCCGTCTCCTGTTTTTGCTAAAAGTGAAATGTTGTTGGAATGCAACAGGTATTCAATCTGTGAATCGTGCTGTACAACCATTCCCCGTGTTTTCCTGCCCGTTTTGTCATAAATTGATTTTGAAAGCTCCTTGAACTTATCCCATGTCCATTGCTTGTTTTTGACAAGAGAGTACATGTCCGGAAGCTTGTACTGGTCGGCAAGTGTTTTATTAAACATCATTATCGCTTGTGAAATTGCGAGATTTTGTGTCATCATGAACCCGACACC
>CAZZCN010000101.1:0-8720 GCA_964652975.1 uncultured Oscillospiraceae bacterium
ATAGATTCGATTTTATAATTCACTATGTGATTTTGAACACATTAAAACCAGATTGAAATCCGCTTATACACTCTGGAATTTGTTTCATTACAATATTAGCTCGTTTTTAGACATTAAATGCTTGATAACTTATTGCAATCGAAGCTTTATTGTGTTAAACTTTCAAATTATACTGCTTTTCTCGAAATATGACTTAAATTGGGTGAGTTTTGGTTAATAGGTTCGACGAAAACAGTCAAAAATAACTTAAGGATCGGATGTAAAAATAATGATTAAGGTGCTAATAGTAGATGATCAACAACTATTGATCTATTTAATGGAGAACCTACTAAATAAAAACTCAGAAATTCAAGTAATAGGAAGTGCAAGTGACGGTAATCAGGCAATAGAACTGGCCCAAAAGTATAAACCAGATTTAATTCTCATGGATATTATGATGCCAAATTGCGATGGAATAGAAGCAACTAAAAAGATCAAGGAAATTGACGACAAAGTTAAAATTCTTGTCCTTACATCATCCGACAACCCTGAAGATTTTCATAACGCGCTTGAAAGCGGTGCAGACGGATATGTCCTTAAAAATATAAGCGGTGATGATCTCATATTGGCTATAAGAAGCGTCCATACCAATATTGATGTATTTAATAGTGTTGATGTTATGAAGGCTGCCAACAGCGATGGGTCAAATATCCCAAACAGAACAAGGATTATAGCAGTCAACACTGAAATTGAGGATGAAGACGAGACTGGAACTTATACGAAAACAGACTGTGATTATCAATTGCTCACATCAATTATCAAGAATGTAAACGGTGATGAGACATTGAATTATGGAGTTAAAATCATCAGTAACAACAGCCACGATGACTGTGCAACAATTCATGACCTTAGCTCGGACAAAGACGAGGTGGAAGAATTTATTCTGAAACTAAAACAAGAAAAGGTTGCCCCGAACCGTTTGATTTTTTATGCTGTGGATTTTTTATCAGAATATGCAAATGAGGAAAATAAATAAGCAAATATATTATCATATTATAATGTTCTAAATTTTTATATGACATTTCATCAAGTATTGAAATATCAGCTGATTTATGCATAATTCAACCTTTAAATACTATAAGTGGGGTGTTATAAAAATGAACGATGCTTTTGAAACAAAAGTCGGCGACGATTCGTTCGCCAAAAACACATATTTCGAAACACTGTACGACACAATCCCAAATCCTTTGTTTACAGTTGACACCGAAAACAGAATAGTCAGCTGGAACAAGAGAGCTGAGCATGTAACCGGATATTCATATGCGGATGTGCTAGGCAAAGATTGTGGTCTGCTTGAATTCGAAACTTTCTTTGCGAAAGGCAGGAGTGTCTATCCTGAAGACATAATGCCGATAATCGGCAAGGAATGCACAATAAAAGATAAAAGTGGCAAATTGCTTACGATATCAAAAAACATTGATATCATAAAAGACAATAATTCAAATATAAGCGGCGTAATAGTGAGCTTTGAAGACGTTACAGAAAGAGCGAAGAATGAAACGCTTTTAACTCTTATGACAAAGACTTCACCACTTGCGTTTTTGGTTGTAGATAACCGTACTGATGAAATAATGTATTTTAATCACAAATTCTGCCAGATATGGGGCATTACACACATTGAAGATCAAATGCTACGCGGCGAATTTACCAATAACCAGATAATACCATACTGTCTTCCTGTACTTGCAGACATACCTGCATTTGCTGAGTCTTGCAAACCTCTTCAAAGTGAAGAAAATCGTATTATAATTGAGGACTATATTGAATTCGTAGGAGATAGGACTATTCGCCGGTATTCTACACAGATGCGTGGAACCAATGATGAATATTTCGGAAGATTTTACATTTTTGAAGACATAACAGACAAGAAAATCATTGAAAACAAACTAAGGGAAAGCGAAGAAAACTTCCGCACTTTCTTTAACACTATAGATGACCTGCTTTTAGTAGGGGACACCAAAGGCTCGATTATTCATATGAATAATGCAGTTTTGAACAAGCTTGAGTATTCCGTGGAAGAATTATGCAACATGCATATACTTGACCTGCATCCGCAAGAGATTAGAGCAGAAGCGGAACAGGTGCTTAATGAATTGATGGAAGGTAAGAGAAGTTATTGCCCTCTGCCGTTAAAAAGCAAATCGGGCTCCTATTTACCCGTTGAAACAAAGATTTGGCCGGGCAAGTGGAACGGAGTTGATTGCATTTACGGGGTGTCAAAAGACCTTTCAAAGCAGCATGCGGCAATGGACAAATTTCAAAAACTGTTTGACAGCAATCCTTCTTTACTCGCTGTCAGCAGCATGGATGACAGTATAATTGAAGATGTAAACGCGGCTTTTATTGATAAACTGGGATATTCCAGAGACGAAATTATCGGTAAAACAAGCAAGGAACTCGATTTGTTTATAGATTCGGAAAAGCATATTGAAACATCAATGAGTCTAAAAGAGAATGGCAGAATAAGAGATGTTGAATTACAGATAAGAAAGAAAAACGGACAAGTTATTGACGGTCTTTTTTCAGGCGAGATTATAGATAATCAGCTCGAAAAGAAATATTTAACTGTTATGACCGACATTACAAAACAAAAGATAATCGAAAAAGAACTTATAGTAAAAGACAGAATTCTTTCAGCGGTTGCAAAGTCAATAAGGGAATTACTGGACAACAGGGACTACTATTCCGCTATCGCCAATTGTTTTAAGCTTCTTGGAGAAGCAGCTGCAGTTGACAGGGTTTACCTGTTTCAAAATCATTACGACGAAAATGGAATTGGATATACAAGCCAGAAGATCGAGTGGAATTCAGGATGTGAAGCACCGCAGATTGACAATCCGGAATTGCAAGACGTGCCGTTCGACGAACTGCCAGGCTTTATTGAACCTCTTGTGAACGGTGAGGCGTTTTACGGTATTGTCCGTTGCCTCGAAAACGGCTACGCCAGGGAAATTCTTGAATCCCAGGGGATTTTATCAATAGTGGTTTTGCCTGTGTTTATAAAAGACCTTTTCTGGGGGTTTGTAGGATTTGACGAATGTAAATATGAGAGAGAGTGGATGGAGGTAGAATACTTAACCTTGAGTGCATTTGTAAATGCTTTAGAAAAAGCAATTGAACGTGCACACATTGAGAAGGAACTTGAGATTGCAAGACATGATGCGGATATTGCCAACCTAGCCAAGAGCAGGTTCCTCGCGAATATGTCACACGAAATCAGGACACCAATGAATGCAGTCATTGCTTATTCCGAATTGTTAAGTCATTTTGAACTGAACGAAAAACAGTATGACTATATCGGGAAAATAATGATTTCCTCACAAGTATTGCTGTCAATTATCAATGATATTCTTGATCTCAACAAAATGGAAGCCGGCATGATTGAAATGGAGTCTATACCGTTTCGGGTTGATGTAATCCTTGACAATGCCACCAGCCAGGTTAAAATCAAAAGTGACAACAAGGGCTTGCAACTGAAAACTAACATTGACAGTGGCGTGACAACCGGGTTGAATGGCGATCCCTTGCGCTTGCAGCAAATATTGACAAACCTTATAGACAACGCCGTTAAATTTACAAACGAAGGTTGCGTAGAGATAAATGTTAAATCGATTGCAATTGATTATAAACATACAGAACTGCTTTTTTCAGTCAGTGATACCGGCATAGGCATCCGGAGAGAGCGTATTAATTATATTTTCGAACCTTTTAGCCAGACAGATGCCGAGATCAGCAGAAAATATGGTGGTACAGGCCTTGGTCTTACAATCTGCAAAAATATCGTCAATCTTTTTGGCGGCGAAATCTGGGTTGAAAGTGAACCAGGCAAAGGAACGACGTTTTTCTTCACTGCCAAATTTAAAATCAACAAAAGTTCAATATCAGTATTATCGAATGATGTCCAAGTAGCCAACAAAATTTCCAACGCTGTTACAGTTGAGCAAATCAGAGGAGCACATGTACTTTTAGTCGAGGACAATGAGATCAATCAGGATGTAATGATTGAAATACTGCATACGGCCGAACTCGTCGTAACGGTAGCTAATAATGGCATGGAAGCAATCGATTTTGTTAAAGAAAACAACTATGACATTATTCTTATGGATATCAGAATGCCTGTCATGGATGGATTTGAAGCAACATCGGAAATAAGAAAATTCAAGCCGTTTGATGAACTGCCCATAATCGCCGTTACCGCCGGAACAATTCTTAGCGAACGTGAAATTGAAATGAGGGATCACTTTAATGGTCATCTAAACAAACCGGTCAACATAGCACAATTATTTCAGGTGATAGCACAGAACATCCGAAAGGGTCAAAAAACCGAGTTGAACAAGGAATCAAATATAGAATTCAAAGAAGCTCTTGTAAAGGACTTAGAAATCGCGAGATACGATGATACAATCCCTTATCTAGATGGAATTGATGTTGATGCTCTGATCAACCGTTTAGGCGGGAACAAAAAACTTGCTCGAAATTTGCTTGTAAAATTCAGCCATAATCAAAGCGAGTCAGTAAAAGACATATTAAGAGCATTGGAGACATATGACGATGAAACTGCGGAAAGACTTGCACATTCAATTAAAGGTTTGGCCGGTATCATAGCAGCCAATGACTTGTTTATTATATCAGCAGATATCGAAAAACAAATACACATAGGAAATTCAGATAAGGCAAAAGAACTGACAGAAATATTAGACAGGGAACTTAGCAGGGTATTAATTTCATTAGAGAATTTGGAACAAAATGTAAACTCTTCTCAATGTGTAAATCCTGTCTATATAAGTACACCGATGATTAACATTTTATTGAGCAAATTAACGCAATTCCTTCTTGACAATGATTTTCAAGCGATTGAATGCATTGAAGAGCTGTTAAGACAAACTCAAGGAACATCTGTTGCCGCTATAGTGCTTGAAATGAAATTTTATACTGATCAATATAATTTTGAAGAAGCTGTTAAATTTTTACCTAAAATAAATAAATTACTTGATGAGGATGGGGATTATGGGGCATGAGGTTAGAGCTGCCAGAATATTGGTAATTGACGATGCACCGGAGGCTATAGATGTTATTTGTAATTTATTGCCTAAGGAATATACCATACAGGTGGCACTAAGTGGGAAGAAAGCCTTAGAAATTCTTAAAAAATCAGATAATTTGCCCAATTTAATCCTGCTGGATGTTATGATGCCTGAAATGGATGGTTACGAAGTTTGCAGGCAAATTAATGCAGATAACACGATTAGTGGAATACCTGTAATTTTCATTAGCGCACAATCTGAACACTTAGACAAAGTAAAGGCATTTAAGGCGGGAGCAGTTGATTATATTGTAAAGCCATTTCAAAGCGAAGAGGTAATTGTAAGAGTGGAATCTCACTTAAAACTCTATTTTCTACAAAAAGAGCTTGAGAATAATAATGCCAACCTGAAAGAAATAGTATCCGAAAAAGTAAATGCAATTACTGAACTTCAAATGGCAACAATTTATGCCCTGGCAAAACTTGCAGAATCCCGTGATGGCGATACAGGAGCACACATAGAGCGAGTCAAAAGCTGTTGCAGACTGATTTCAAAAAAGCTCTGTCTCCAACCAAAATTCAAGGATTCTATAAGCATGGAATTTATGGATAGCATCGAAAAGTCAAGTCCGCTTCACGATATTGGCAAAGCAGGAATCAAAGACTCGATACTTTTAAAAAAGGGGAAGTTGACAAAAGAAGAATTTGAAGAGATAAAGCAACATACCAGTTTAGGCGCCAATACGTTAAAAGAAGTATATAAAAAATACCCGGGAGACAATTTCCTGAAAAACGGAATAGACATCGCTCTTAATCATCACGAAAAATGGGACGGAAGCGGCTACCCGAATGGATTAAAGGGTGATGAAATTCCACTTTCAGCACAAATTGTAGCGATTGCCGATGTATACGACGCGCTTCGCGAGAAGAGGCATTACAAAGACGAATTTTCCCATGAAATGAGTCACAACATTATATTACAAGGCTTGGGGAATCATTTCGGTCCTCATATTATAGATGCATTTCTGGCATGTGAGCAGGAACTGGATTTGTTATACACATGAAATCAATAATCTGCTATATAGCCTATTTGAAAACGCCATAAGGCCCGCTCCTCGATACTTGAGCTTCCTTGTATTGCTTGTTTCTTGCCGGAAACTCCTTTTAGGCAATAGGTAACTTAAGGCATTGAGGTCAAAGTAACATTGCCATGTAAAGTGGCAGATGAATAATATCATCTTTAATCATAACATCTTTAGTATAAAGGATATATGAGTTGCCAATTTTGGAAGAAAATTTCTTTTTGAATTTATCTAATGATGAATGTGATCTATAGTTTCCTGACTTAACTTCTATAGGACATATTTTCTTGGCTTCAGTTATAAGAAAATCAATTTCTATATGGTTTTGTCTGTACTCACTGTCGCTCCTGGAATAGAAATATAACTTATGTCCATTACAGCGAAGCATTTGAGCTACAACATTTTCCATTATCATACCTTCGTTGATATAAAGTTTATCGAAAAGAATTGCCTTGTATAATTCATTTTCTGTGTAAGAATTATCCATAAAAGTATGTGTTACGAGTAATCCTGTATCACCCATATAGCATTTCTGTGTTGTGTAATCTGCACTTAATGCCAACCCGACATTTGGATCTGTGGCGTTAAAGCAAGTATTGATAACCATTGCCTCGTTAAGCCAGATAAAAGAGTCTTCGTAATTTCTGAATCGTGCTTGCTTGTTTATGGAAGAAAGTGCATATTTCTTTTCTTTCTTTGATAGTTGTCCTGGTATTCCGTCAAATATAGCAAAAACTTTTTCTTCGTATCCATCGGCAAATTTTGATACATCATCTCTGTATAATTGAAGAATTCTTCGTTTGGCTATATCACTGTCATCAAAATTTTTCTCGTTTAGATAAGCTACAAGAGATTGTGGCATTCCACCTATAAGAATATACTGTCTAAAATCATTCATGATTTTTCGGTGTATTGCTTGTCCTAAAGGCGTTCTTGATTCAAAACACTTTCTTATCAGCGGAACTGTAGTCTCATCACCCATAGCCCAAAGAAATTCCTCAAAATCCAGTGCAAACATTTCTATATGCTCCTCTTCCGAAGGAATTATTATATCCTGGACATTCTTTTTTAATCTGATGAGTGAACCTGTTTCAAGAAAGTCATATCGCCCATCAGCAACAAAATATTTAATAAGTTGTCTCGCCCTTGGAAATTGTTGAACTTCATCAAAAACGATGAGTGACTCGCGTTTGTGCAGTGGAGTAGAGTAATACGCACTGATTTTTGCAAAAAACAAATCAAGATTAGAACTTTCGTTGATAAATAAGTCAAGAATTTCTTTCGAGACATTACCGAAATCGATAATAATATAGCTTTTATATTCACTATTTGCGAATTGCTCAACAATAAAACTCTTACCGACTCGTCTAGCTCCATCTATCATAAGAGCTGTTTTACCTTTGCTTTTTTTCTTCCATTCTACTAGACGATCATAAATTTTCCTTTTTAGTTTCATCAAAAAGCCTCCATCTGACTTGTTTATTATGCCTATGTTGCTATTATAATGCAATAAGCACGAAAAAGCAAGTTAGATTGAGTGAAAAATACACGAAAAAGCAAGTTCGATTAAGCGAAAAAAGCACGAAAAAGCAAGTTTGATTAAGCCCAAAATACACGAAAAAGCAAGTTCGAATGAACCTTGTTGCAATTGTACCAACCGTAATAATACGATTTTTCATTATTTACAGATTTAAACCAGAATAAAATTTGTGTATTGATTATCAATTAAGCATTGATTATGAGATGTATAGCATTGAATTAATTTTAGACAGTTAATATAATGTTGTGATATAAAATAATCGAAAATAGTTATAATGTTGTTTCCGGCTTATTCTATTCATAGACATTTGGCGCAATGTTGAGTTATTAACTGCAAGTAAAAACAAATGCATTTTATAAATACATATTTACTGCATATTGTTAGAACTTGACAAAGAATAAATATAGTATTATGATACATATGTCATAATACATTGGGAGGACAATCAGTGTTTTACATCAAGTATTATGAAACCGAACGAGGACAGAAGCCTGTAGAAGAATTCATCGAATCGTTGGAAGAGAACATGCAAGTTAAGGTATTGCGTCAGATTAGTTTGCTCAAGGAATATGGAAACAAACTTCGTGAGCCACACTCATCAATAGTAGGCAAAGGGATATACGAACTTAGAATAATTGAATCTGGCAATATAGTAAGGGTTTTCTATTTTTTTAAAATTGGTAAAGTAATAATTATTACCAATGGAATAGTCAAAAAGACACAGAAGCTTCCGCCTTCTGCAATAAAATTAGCAGAACTATATAAGAAAGATTATGAGAGGAGAAATTTTAATGGATGATTTCGAAAAACACTTAAATAAGAAATTACAGAATCCTGCATTTGCCAAAAATTGGCAGGAATCCGAGGCGGAACATGAACTTGTAAAAGCGCTTATTGAAGCTCGCAACGCGGCTGGAATGACTCAACAGCAGCTATCCAGCAAGTCTGACATTGACCAGGCAGTACTTAGTAGGATTGAGTCAGGAAAAGCCAATCCAAGTATAAAAACTCTCCAGAAAGTTGCAAACGGACTTGG
>CAZZCN010000102.1:0-1121 GCA_964652975.1 uncultured Oscillospiraceae bacterium
TTACTCATATAAATAGTATTTCCTGCGCCCAAAACCGTCTCCACAACCGCAGGGACTGTATTGTCAATATCGAAACAGCTAATCATGAGATAGTTTGCGGATATGTTTTCGGGGCAGAAAGCAATGCCCGTGGCAGGTATCAAAATATCCGATGCGCTCTTTGCGCTATCCGAGTATGAAGGCAAAACGTCTTTGGCAGTCAAATCTTTTGTTGTATCTACAGTAATGTAGCTATTGGTAATGAGATAGAATCTTCCATCTTTTTCGCGTGACGAGATTAGATATCCTTCAAAACTCAAATCGCGTTTAAGAACGGGGGCATCTCTTTTCGTAATGTCATAGACATGAACGACAGTCATCTGCTTGTTATAGATCCAGTTAGGAGCTATTTTGGAAATGCTGCTTGCATTATTTATGTCGGCAGCAAGAGGATTCGGTAAAATGGTGTTTTCGCCGTAAGAATTGCCAATAATCGTGAGTAAATTGCCTTTTACGTATATCTCTTGGATATATTCATTCTTGGGCAAAGCGATTGTGTATAATTTTTTCATTGTATTGGCAGGATAAGCGTTAACGATCGACACCGCGTTATTGTTCACGATGTAAAGGTATTGGCCGTCGTTTTTGATTATATCGCCTTCTTCTATTCCGCTCACCTGGGTGTTTGTGGAAGAAAAATCACTTGCTGCAGCTGCGGTTGTACCAGCTGTGGAACCGTCCTTTGTTGTCGGAGCGGCGTTTGGCGATTCCATGGGCATTATATCGCCGTCCAGATATCTTCCGCCGTACGAGATTTTCATCGTCTTAAGCAACGCGATGATTTCCTGATAGGTTTTGAATTTAGGAAGGGCTTTGTTTTGATTGATTGTCGCAACAGTAGCCTTTTTGTTGGAGACAGTGCCTTTTGTGTTTGTGGTTGCGCCTGTACCGGATTTCGAACCGGACGCCGAGTTGATTGACGATGTTATAAAAGACGAAGATCCCGCATTGGATATGATGGATGCTTCATCAGAAATAATGCCGCCGTCTGAAGATTCGTAATTTGATGTATCCGAGTTATTTGAATCGCTGCCGGGCAAATTATGCAGATTGTCAAACCATGGGGAAATCGGTGATGCAAA
>CAZZCN010000102.1:1221-8675 GCA_964652975.1 uncultured Oscillospiraceae bacterium
ACATCAGCTTCGGATAAATCCTTGAAGTATATCAAATTGATGACTATCTTTTGTTTCGGAGGAAGGTTATCAACGCTTTTTCGAAGTGCGATGTAATCTTCGACATTCGAGGTGTTGCAATCCGGCACTGAATTCAGGAAAAATTCCTTTTCTTCATCGGACTGAAATCCCACTTGTTTTTTTCTCCAAAACGCTCTCTGTGAGTCCTTGTACGTATTTACACAAACCGAAAACAGCCACTTGTCAAAAGGTCTGTTTTCATCATACTGTTCGTATTTTCGCATGACCTTCAGCCATGTATCCTGATACAGATCATCGGAGTCAGGAATGTTGCGGCAAAGGCTGATACAAAGCCGGGTCAAATCATGCTGATACAATGCAATATACTTGTCGAGTAAATCAGTATCCAAGTCGATAGCCCCCATTGTAAGGTACTTCTAACACATATACGATTCAAAGTAGATAAAGGTTCATTTCTGGTTTCAATATAGCACAGATGGGAGACAAAGTGAATAATGCAGTAGAAATCTAGCAGTTATGGGAGATAAAAGAATTTTGTAATATTATACAGAAACCAAACGAGGTTATACAAGTAATAAAATGAGTGTATTTGTCACAATTGAGTGACAAAAATGACAATAATATCACGTATGAAAAAATATCAAATGATAAAATATAATAAAGCGAATATTGAAAGGTGATATTATGAAGAAAGTAGGAATATTGGGATATGGAGCAAGAGGACATATTTATGCCGATTATATAAAAGCTCATTCTGATAAAATCAAACTTTATGCAGTTGTTGATACAGACATAAATAAAATTGAAAAGGCAAAGAGAGATTTTAAAGATGTTGAAGTATATAGTAGTGTTCAAAGTTTCATTGATGCAAAACCCAAATTAGACGCAGTTCTAATCTGCACACAGGACAGAGATCATTTTGAACACTCTAAACTGGCATTACAAAACGGTTACCATATTTTGCTTGAAAAACCAATTTCTCCAATTTACGAGGAATGTGTTGAATTATCGGCATTAGCGACAAACTTTGACAGAAAAATAATTGTCTGTCATGTTTTGTGGTACACTGTTTTTTACCAAAAAATCAAAGAAATCTTAAAAAGCAATATAATTGGAGACTTGGTTCACATTGAGCAAAATGAATATGTCGGTTACTGGCATCAGGCACATAGCTTTGTCAGAGGCAACTGGCGAGATTCCAGTACATCCGCACCTATGATTCTGGCTAAATGCTGTCATGACACAGACATATTATGCTGGCTTATAGAAAAAGACTGTGAAAATGTCAGCTCATTTGGAAGTTTAAAGCATTTTAAACCTGAAAACGCGCCTGCTAATGCCGGCAAAAGGTGCACAGAATGCAGGATAGCTGAGGACTGCTGCTATAATGCTATCCGGTTTTATACAAACAATAGAGACTGGATGCCATTGATTTTTAAAGAAAATGCAACTTCCAAGGAAATCATAGAAACTTTAGAAACCTCTCAATACGGCAGATGCGTGTATTTATGTGATAATAACGTTGTTGACCATCAAGTTGTCAACATGCAATTCGATGATAATATAACCGCTTCCTTGGCAATGATTGCTTTCAGCGAGGAGACTAATCGCCAGACCAGAATACATGGAACAAAGGGCGAAATCATAGGCGATTTTGATAAGAAAACCATTACTGTAAATATTTTTGCAAAATCAAGCTATACGATAGACATAGCAACATTAACAAATGATTTTTCGAATCATGGAGGTGGCGACAATCGACTTATGGATGATTTTGTAAATGTCCTTGAAGGAAACGAAGCGGACTGTATAGGGCTGTCAACCATTGAAAGTTCAATTGCAAGTCATCTGATTGCGTTTGCTGCAGAAAGATCAAGGATTAACAATGGTGTTCCCGAAAAAATACAACCTGACAGATAGTGCTTTTGACTTATTGTATATCTGATAAACTTTAAAATAATTATTTAATACAGATTTGCTTTTTGGATCAACAAATAAAATCATTTGTGCGGAGGAAAAGAAAATGATACATGAAAATGCAACAACTATAATGAAAAGATGTGATGAAAATCGAATTCATTTGCAAAACAGGGGTGCATAATGGAAAAAAGAGTAAAAGATTTTATTTTGCCGATAAGGGTGGTACTGAGCAACTCTATAGAAAACGAGGAGAGTCTGTTTTTTAAGAAACCCATGCAGATCGGACTGAACGAGCAGCATTTAACTGTCTTTGGCAGGGACGGTTTTATTGTTTTGGATTTCGGAAAAGAGATTTGTGGAGGAGTTCGCATCTTGACGTATATTTCAAATGTCAGTGGATCCATCCGGTTAAGACTTGGTGAAAGTGTTGCAGAATGCTGTTCCGAAATTGGCGAAAAAGGCTCCAGCAACGACCATAGTCTAAGAGATATCCATACCACTTTGGTTAATTATTCCGATATGGAATTCATGCAGAGTGGCTTTCGTTTTTTGAGAATAGATAATTTGTCCGGTGAAGATATCTCTATTAAAAGCATTTATGCAGCAAGTGTTTATCGTGATTTGGAGTACAAAGGCACCTTTGAATGTGATGATCCCATGCTAAATCAAATTTTCAACACAGCAGTTTATACCTGCCACCTGAATATGCAAAACATGCTTTGGGACGGAATCAAGAGGGACAGGCTGGTATGGATTGGAGATACCCATCCGGAAATGCTGACTATCCGAAGTGTTTTCGGAAGTGATGAATGCATTGAGGAGGCACTGACTTTTGCAAAAGAGCAAGCGCCCTTGCCGTTATATATGAACAATATGCCTGTCTACTCATTATGGTGGATCAGCATTCTATATGATTATTATATGCAAAATGCAAACATCGGTTATGTATTGGAGCAAGGTGATTATCTGCGAAAGCTTGTAATGCAGTTTAATGAATTGGTAGACGAAGACGGTACATGTCATTTGTCCCAGTATTTTTTGGATTGGCCGACTTATGAGAAAGAAGACGCTAAAGCTGGAGTGAGGGCGTTATTTATAATGGCTATGGAGAATGCCCGTAAAATATTGGAGCTTTGCAATTTGGAACAGGATACGTGTATCATCTTACTTGATAAGCTGAGAAAAAAGAACTTTGAAGTAAAGGAATATAAGCAGGCACTAGCTTTCAAGGTTTTGTCTGGTGAAACTTCTGCAACTGAGGCTTATGATTTTTTGACCAAAGGCAATGCCAAGGGTATGACCACCTTTTTGAGCTATTACACATTAAAGGCTGTAGCCATGGGTGGCGATATCCAGGTCGCTATTGATATGTTGAGAGAATACTACGGAGGAATGCTCAAAAGGGGTGCGACCACCTTTTGGGAGGATTTTGATATAGAATGGCTTGAGGGAAGCGGCAGGATTGATGAACTGCTAAAAGAAAACGAAAAGGATATTCATGGTGATTACGGAGCATACTGCTATAAAGGCTTCAGACACAGCCTTTGCCATGGTTGGTCAAGCGGCGTGGTGCCTTTTATTATGGAACAGGTCGTAGGTATAGAAATTATGGAAGCAGGCTGCAAAAAAATTAGAATCACTCCCAACATTGGGAGCTTGAAATATGTCAAAGCCAATTATCCGACACCTTTCGGAATTATTAAGATCGATATAAAGAACTTTGATGGAAGATACGATTTGACCTTGGACAAGCCGGCGGAAATTGAAATTATGTAATCATCATTGTAAAAACAATTGGCTTAATATTTAAGTTTATCGAATATTAAGTGCTGGAATTCTATAAATGCTATGTGGAATTATTAAGGGAGTTTTGTGAAAAGGCTGTATAAAACATTACAATTATTAAAATTTAAAAAAGTATATGTACTCTTGAAAACTTATAATAAAAGTCAAATTATATAACTTTTGAAGCTGCCATGATGAAAGGAATTGCTAAAACTAATTTCTTAAAAGAGTATTTAGCATATTTAAATTAAAAACAAAGAGAAAACTAAACCTTCTAATAAATGAGCGTTTTTGTCACATGTAATTGATTAATCTGACATTATTATCACATTTAGAAATACCTAAAATGATATAATTCTAATGTAGCTATTGATGAAGGAAAACAAATTGAGTTAAATCCTGATATTAATTTATTTAGATGAAAAGAGGAATTACAAATTGAAACACAAAAACGCGACCACTATTTTAAAGAGATGTGAAGAAAACCCTATATTGCATATAAAAGACTATCCACGCCTTGCTCAGCTTTTTAATCCCGCTGTTGTTAAGCACCAGAATGAATTCATAATGCTCGTTTCGGTTGTTGAATTTGATTCTGAATTAGGTGTTGGACAAACTAGAATAGCAAAAAGCACCGATGGTGTGCATTTTGAACTGAGTGACGATGATTACATAAAAGTGCCAAATGAATTTCCTTATGCCGATATGTGGCACTTTATTGACAACCGGGTAACCAAAATTGATGATACATATTATATTATTACGCCTGCCATGCATAAAAACAATCTTGCTCCAGTCGGACTTTTAGGGAAGACGAAGGATTTTACCGATTATGAAATCATCGATATCATAACTGCGCCATCAAACAGAGGAGCATCCCTTTTCCCCGAAAAAATCAATGGCTTATATTATAAATTAGACAGACCATATGCCGAAATGGAAAGCGGAGAAATATGGATAAGCTCTTCGCCAGACCTTGTCAACTGGGGCAGTTTTAAACCTGTATTGAGCAAGGGGTATTCCTTCTGGAACAGGATTAAAATAGGACCAACCCCACCAATTAAAACAGACAAGGGATTTTTGGTTATAACACATGGAGTAACAAAAGCAGCAGGAGGAACCTATTATTTTATAGGTGCGATGATGCTTGATTCAAATGAACCATGGAAGGTAATAGGTAAAACCAGCAGTTATCTTTTGCAGGCAGAAGAAGAATATGAAAAGCATGGCTGCTGTGATAATTGTGTATTCCCAGCGACACCTTATGCTGATCTGGAAAATGACATGATGTATTTATACTATGGTGCGGCGGACAGCTCAATAGCATTGGCAACGGGCAAAATAAGCGAAATTGTAGATGCTTGTCTGGAAGGTATCTAATTATTCTTGTTATTTACAATTATAAAAAGTGCTGAATTTGTCACATATCAATTCAATCTTGCTGTTTATAATCACTAAACCTAAATTTTATATTGTATAATGAAATTAACGAATTTTTGGAGGTAATGGTAATGAAAAATAAAATAATAAAAGTTACATCTTTGGCTTTAGCTCTAGTTATTATACTTTCATCAGCCGCTTGCAACACCAAGCAGACAAAGACAGAGTCCAATTTACCAAAAGATGATGGACCGCTAAAGCCTTATGATAATCTGGTCACAATTAAGGTTCCAATTGTAGAATCACCGTCTCTTCAGTATATAGACGGTGAAAATTCCGAGGATAATCTTGTGACAAGATTTTACACGGAAAAGTTAAACATTAAATTCAAAGCGTCTTGGACGGTTGATACTTCTCAACAAATCGAAAAAATCAATGCCGCTGTGGCAGCCAATCGTTTACCCGATGCATTTGTTGCAGGTCCTGAATTGATATCAAGATTAGTAAAGGCAGACCAAATTGAACCTCTTGATAAATATTTTGAAAAATATGCATCCGATAAGCTTAAAACGATGTGTAATTATCAAGATGGAAAAGCATTTGTTCTTTCAAAAATTAACGGTGTCACATATGGTATACCAAGACCTGGAGATTTTTCTGATGCGACATCCTTACTGTACATAAGAAAAGATTGGTTGGATAAAATTGGAAAGAAGACCCCGAAAACAATGCACGAGCTTTTGGAAATTGCAAAACTATTCAGGGATAAGGATCCTGATGGTAATGGCATAAACGATACCATTCCAATTGGCTGGGATAAAAACTTTAGTCCTTCGGGGTCAGGGTTTGTATCCTTAGTCAACCCGTTTAATGCCTTTTATTCTATTTGGATCAAGGATGGAAATGGCGGATTAAAATATTCAAGTATTCAGCCCGAAATGAAAACAGCGTTAGGTTTTATGCAAAATCTTTATAAGGAAAAGCTTGTTGATCCTGAATTTGCCGTTAAGGACGAAGGTAAAGTAGCTGCTGATGTTGCGGCTGGTAAAATTGGCATTGTGTCTGGCTTTTATTGGGCCGCATTATATCCTCTTTTAAACACTATAGATAACAATAAAAAAGCTGATTGGGTGCCATTATTATTACCAGTAAATAAAGATAATAAGCATGTTGTACAAAGTAAGTTGTTCTCCACTTCATGTTTTGTTGTGAGAAAAGGGTTTAGTAATCCTGAGGCATTGATTAAAACACTAAATTTATGGGTTGAAATTTTTGAAGGACAGTACAGGGAACAATTTAGCCAGTTAATACAAAGCGAAAAATATAATATGATTATTGACAGTTGGCACAAATATGCATTACCTGATGCATTTGGTACTCCAGAAGGAAATTATAATATTTCGGCAAATTTAATTAAAGCATTTGAAACAAAGGATTCTTCTAAATTGGACAAAGGAAAAGAACTAGTAACTTGGAATGCAATGAATAAAGACAACCCGACGGGTTGGGCATATCGTAAAGTTTTTCTTGAAACTGAACCGTTGCTTAAAAAATATGACTCTGTTGTTTTGGATGAATTTATTGGAGCTCCAACTAAAACTATGATTTTGAGAAATGCAAGTTTGCAAAAACTGGAAGGAGAAATGGTTACCAACATTATTGTTGGCGGAGATTTAAAACTTTTTGACACCTTTGTTGCTGATTGGAAAGCTCAGGGTGGAGATACAATTACTCAAGAAGTTAATCAGTGGTATGTGGCAAATAAATAGTGAAATTTAAAGGGGTGTTTAAATGCGAATAGTAAAAAAATTGAAGTTGGATACCACTTGGCCTCTTCATCTAATGATGCTACCTGTCGTAATCTTGCTAATCATTTTCTGTTATATTCCAATGGTGGGAATTGTCATTTCCTTTCAGGATTACATTCCGACAAAGGGATTTTTTGGATCTGATTGGATAGGCTTAGATAATTACAAATTTCTGTTTTCATTAAAAGACTTTTCTCAAATCATGAAAAACACTGTTTTTATTTCAGTACTGAAAATAATTTTTGGAACAATAACACCTTTGTTTTTTGCGATTCTTTTGTCGGAATCAAAACTCAGAAAACTAAAAAACGCTGTTCAAACAATGGTTTTTCTACCGTTCTTTTTATCTTGGGTTATTTTAGGTGGGCTTTTTGTTGATATTTTTTCTCAAAATGGTGCAATCAATAATTTTTTAAGCTTGTTCGGGTTAGCTCATATCAATTTTTTAGGAAATCCCGTTTTGTTTATTGGTGTTTTGGTGGTTACTGAGGTTTGGAAGGGCTTTGGATATAATATGATTATTTATTATTCCTCAATTTT
>CAZZCN010000103.1:0-8558 GCA_964652975.1 uncultured Oscillospiraceae bacterium
TAAACTGCACACAGATTTCGATGAAAATCGAGACGAAAAAACTTGACTACGAAAACATCAAGTATCGGATCAAAACATTAACAGAACTAGAGAAAAACCGCGAAGGATATAGTGAAACAGTAAAAGCAATTATGAGCAAAGCCCTTGAGGAGAAGGATTTTGCCGTAGGTATAAGAGGAACAGTGGGTGAACTTATAAGCGTCACCAAGGAATACGAGACTGCTATAGAAATAGCCTTGGGCAATTCTGTACAGAACATTGTAACGGATACCGAAAAGACTGCATCAGCTATAATAGAGCACTTAAAGCAAAACAAGCTGGGACGTGCAACTTTTTTACCGATTTCATCAATTTCCGGAAGATCTCTTGAGAACGAATATCTGACCGGAGCGAGAAAGATGCCGGGATTTATAGGCATAGCCAAGGATTTGGTGGAAGCACCAGGTGATATCAAAGGCATAATTGATAATCTACTCGGTCGGATAGTCATTGCAGACGTACTGCCTAATGCAATTAATATGGCAAAAAGATTCGGGTACTCGTTTAGAATTGTAACACTAGAAGGAGACGTAGTTAATCCTGGCGGCTCGCTTACAGGTGGATACCAAAGAACACGCGGTATCGGCATTCTGGGCAGAGCAAGGGAAATCGAGCAACTGGAACAGGATGTAGTCACAATTAAGACTTATATAGACGAGCTTGCGGATTCTCTTCCCAAGGCAGAAAACGAACTTACCAGGAAGGCACGTGATCTTCACAGCTTTGAACAGACAATGACTGCCAATTCCCACGAAAAGATTCGCGAGGAGTCAAGACTTGCACAGATAATACAAGATATTACCAGATGTGTCGGCAGGATAGGGATGCAAAAGGCTGAACAGGAACAGCTTGCCAAGCAACGAGAAGAAATTGTCAGAGAAGCAGATATGATGGATAAGGAATCTGTTGTAATAGAAGAAGAGATATCCGTATTAAAATCAGAGCTCGAAAAAATCGAAATAACCAACAAGGAAGAGCAGGAGAGCCGAGACGAGCTTAGAGAATTGATTTCCGACTTAAAGCTTTCTGTAAATTCTATAGAGGAATCCTTGATTGCCGCAAAAGAAATGACGGAGAGGATCGACAAAGAAAAGCAGTCGTTTATCAACAATATCGAGAAAAGAAAAGAAGAACAGAAGAAATCCGACTCTGACATTAACGCCCTTGAACTTAAAAATAATGAGCTTATAGTGCTAATTGAGGCTAAAAGCGAACAAAGGGATAAAATTACCGACGAAATAAACGCCCTATCTAATGAGAAGAACGAACACGATGAGAAAATGTCAACATTCTATGACCGCTTTGAGGAACTTTCCAATAAAATAAGCGAACTTACCCTAGAACTCGGCAAGTCCGAAGTTAAGAAGGGGCGGATGGAAACCGCTCTGGACGAGGTAAAGAACAAGCTTTGGGAACAGTATGAACTGACCTATGATAATGCACAGAAATGGAAAATGGACATTGACAATCCAACCGCCGCGCTAAAGCGTGTAAACGAACTCAAAACCTCTATAAAGTCACTTGGTGACATCAATGTTAATTCCATCGAAGAATATGACAAGGTTTCAGAACGATATGAATTTCTCAAGAAGCAGCGCGACGATATTGAACTGTCGAAGCAGAAACTTCTTAAAATGATAACTGACTTAACCGAAGAGATGCGAAAACAGTTCATTTCACACTTTAGAATTATAAACGAGAATTTCAAAGTGGTTTTTTCGGAACTTTTCGGTGGTGGTATGGCAGAAATAATTTTGAGCAATGAAGACGATGTTTTAACCTGTAATATTGACATTCATGCACAGCCTCCAGGCAAGAAACTTCAGAACATGCTTTTACTGTCAGGCGGAGAACGCTGTCTCACAGCTATCGCGCTGCTTTTTGCAATACTAAAACTCCGTCCATCACCATTTTGTGTACTTGATGAGATTGAAGCAGCGCTTGACGATGCCAATATAGTTCGATTTAGTGAATACATCAGGAATTATTCCGAGGAGTCACAATTTATCCTGGTAACTCACAGAAAAGGCACCATGGAATCCGCCGACATGATTTATGGTGTTACTATGCAGGAGCGCGGCATATCAAAGATACTGTCTATGAGACTTTCGGACTAAAGCACTGACAATAGAAATATAGAATATAAATACTGAATAGAATGAAAGCTTCAGAGACCACAAACATCAGAGACCACAAAAACGTTAGAATGTAAAATGCAGCGAACACTGACTTTAGAAAGCACAAAATATACAGAATACAAAAAATACAAATACTAAATGCAATACGAAAAAACATATATTAACAATAACTGTCAAATTAGTAAAGATATTCGGTGAATAGTAAAAGACAATTTTAAAGGGGATTTAATAATGGGAATATTTGATATCTTTCGTAAAGGGATGACAAAGACAAGAGACTTCGTCTCCGAGAATATCACTAGAATTTCCGCAACTTTAGGATATTTCAACGAAGATATGCTTGATGAACTCGAAATAGTTCTAGTTCAGGCCGATGTTGGTGCAACATGTGCAATGTCTCTTATGGATGCAATACGCAAATCCATTAAAGAAGAGGGAAATAACTCAAGAGAATTCGTTCTCATGACCCTAAAAAAGAAAATGACAGATATTCTGGGCCAAGAAAAGAAACTTACGATAAAAGAAGGATGTCTGAATATTATTCTTTTAGTTGGAGTAAACGGCACAGGCAAAACAACAACCGCCGGCAAATTATGCCTGAGATTTAAAAATCAGGACAAAAGTGTAATAATGGCGGCAGCCGATACGTTCAGGGCGGCAGCAATAGAGCAGCTGAAGCACTGGGGTGAAAAGACTGATACGCCGGTCATAGCTCATGAGCAAGGTAGTGACCCAGGTGCTGTGGTTTTTGATGCAATAGCAGCAGCGAAAAAAAGGAAGTCTGATGTATTGATAATCGATACCGCAGGCAGGCTTCACAATAAGCAAAACCTCATGGACGAACTTGGAAAGATCAACAGAATAATCAAAAGAGAAGCCGGGGAAGATGCAAATTACGAGACATTGCTTGTAATAGACGCAACCACAGGGCAAAATGCAATACTTCAGGCGAAGGTATTCAACGAAGTCACAGCTTTAAGCGGAATTGTTCTTACTAAACTAGATAGCAACGCCAAGGGTGGAGTTGCTATTTCGGTCGCCTATGAAACCGGTATACCTATTATTATGGCCGGATTGGGAGAAAAAGCAGAAGATCTGGTTGATTTTTCTCCTGCAACGTTCGTAGAGTCGATATTTTAAGCACAAAAGAGCCATTAAGAGCGAATAATAGTCGTAGAATAGATTTATTAAGCACAAAATAACCTCTGGCAGCGAATAACAGACTATGAAGGATTTTGAAAATTTGTCAAATATGGTAATAGTACCCAAATCAAAAAATCAAACAAAAAAATTAGCTAATATTGTACAATTGATGCATAAAATTCGAATTGACATATCTATGCTAATTATCTATAATGTATTTAATCAAATATGAATTTAGTCAATAATTATTAATAAGCATAGTTCTACTCTCGCAATGTAGTACTAATTATTTGCTCAAGTAAGAACAAGTGATTGATTCATATGTATTGGGTAAATGTTTTAAAATGTTAAATATTTTTTAGGTAAACTTGTAAGTTGGATTTCGCCAAATATATTAAGTGCTTTTATCAGCAGCAGCAGTAGAAGAAGAAGAAGAAGAAGAAGAGGGATGCATTATATGAAGAGAATAAAGAAAGTCTTAATCCTGGCGATGGTCATGGGGGTTGCGGTATCTGCGATATTGATCAGAACATCGGGTGCCACTTCGGAGCTGAATGAATATTATGATGATATGACTGGTTTAATAAGTACAGCCACAGATAATGTGTTCGGTCAAACATTTACACCAACCAAAAATGGACAATTAGACAAAATAGAAATTTATGCCATGAAATCTACTATTTTCACTACAGATGCAACAGCTGAAATTTATGCAACAGATTCAGATGGGATAATTACAGGAACGGCATTAGGAACAAGCTCAACATCTACAGTTGACGGAATTGCATGGCAAGCATTTGCTTTCGCTGTAGGCAACAGGCCTGAGCTAGTTGCGGGATCAATGTATGCAATTTTAGTAACGACTAGTAATTATAGTTTGACGTACAGCTTTAAATCAGATGATTCATATTTTCAAGGGACGAATCTAACGGACAAATACACCAAGGGGACAGGCGATATACTATTCAAAACTTATTTAATACCAACCGAGTACGTAGTTTCATTTATGAATGGTGACACTCTATTCGATACGCAAAACGTTGAGTATGGAATGGATGCAACGCCACCTGTGAATGAACCGGAAAAGGCTGGATATACTTTTGCATATTGGGACGACTATTCTGTTATTACTGAGAATAGGATGGTTTATGCTAATTATTATATTAATAGTTATACAATATCATTTGACAACAATGGCTTTTACGTATCGCCTATTACACAGGACTATGGAACAGCAGTAAGCGCTCCCGCTAATCCTAATAAAACAGGATATACATTTGTTACATGGTGCATTGATATTGGACTGGAAACACCATATATATTTGACACAATGCCTTCAGAAGATTTTACTCTTTATGCCAAATGGATAGTTAATCAGTACACAATTGCATTTAATAGTAATGGTGGTTCTTCTGTTAATTCTATTACACAGAATTATTTGACCAGTGTACAAGCACCTCAGGTACCTACAAAAGCTGACTATACATTTAATGCGTGGTACAAGAATTCAAACCTACAAACTATAAATAATTTTCCGATGAATATGCCTTTAGGAGGAACTACACTCTATGCTAAGTGGACCATCAAATCATACACAATTACCTTTGACAGTACAGGAGGCACAAACGTTAATCCGATAACTAAAGTTTTCGATGCAACTGTTACGGCACCATCGCCTCCAACCAGACAAGGGTATTCTTTTGGGGGATGGTATAGTAATGTAGAGATAACGCTTCCTTATGTATTTAATAAAATGCCTTCGGGTGGAATTACATTATATGCAAAATGGATTCCTCAGACTCCACATTACATTACATATGCAACAAACGGTAGCACGAATGGTTCTGCCCCATCAGATAGTACCGCATATGCAATTGGATCCGCAGTCACTACAAAGGCAAACACAGGATTGCTTTTCAAGGAGGGTTATGGATTTTCGCAGTGGAATACTGCTGCGGACGGTTCAGGAACGAGTTATCCAGTAGGAACAGGTACATTTGCAATGGGTTCTACCGACATTACGCTGTATCCTATATATGTGAAGACAGAGGTTACACTCAAGGACAAGACGGTAAGTGGATTTACAGTAAACATCAAAGGTTGGCAGACAGGTTTTATATATCAGATATGGAATTACAGCGAAATTACAAGTGACATATTCCTTGATAGCAAGGAACGCAAAGTCAACCAATGGCTTCTAGCAAAAGCCTGCGCACTGGGCAGAACCGGTACTATCCAGCCCGATGGAAGTATTAACTATAACATAAGCCTTTTCACATCTCCGGACAAGAATTATACTGTTGCTGTAAGAATGGCCAACGAAAATTCTGTACATGTTGACGTTTTAAAGGATACACTTACCGAATCGGAATACCTGAAAATCAACAAGGTCAAAGTTGACGGAGTTTTTGCTGACGGTACTGTAACTAAGGAAATCAAGACAGGAGCTACTGCTACAATTGAGATAATTACCAACATAACGGCGAATACTACATACACCGTAAAAGTTCTTGAAACAGACCAGACTATTACCGCAGAGAATATTAATAATCCCGGCAGATTCGTCTGGGATATTTCCGAAAAGTCTCCAAGAACATATACATTAAGATTAATGGCAAGCAACAATGGCATTACGGATACAAGAGAGATTAAATTCGTTCTTTATAAAACTGAAGGAGTTGTTTTTGCCAGTATTGACGCAATGACAATGGATTTAGATAGCAACACTGCATTGCCAAGAAGCCTTACAATGACCCCCAACTATTTTGCCGGGAATTTCTATTATAAAATATCAGAACCCGGCAGGGCTGAATATTTTAAATCGAATACGACTACAAGCCACGACCCCATAATCAAGCCAATGGCAGCATATGGTAATTTCATGATTGTAGGAATAACGAACAGGACAGACATAGGACCCAACACCGGATATTACGACGACGGTATAATCAAATATGTGAATGTCGCCCGTAGCACAAGCCCTTCTTCGATTACATTCACATCGGATGTTACCATATCTCCAACTGTGCAGAAAGGAACTGCCATATTATTCACAAGCGTAGCCTCAATTGCCGGAATAGGCTCTACTCCTGTACAATATTCATTCTGGAGGTATGATGCAAACGGATACTCTCTTGTAAAGGACTGGGCCACCTATAATCCATCGGATGAGAATCCCGCTAACACATTGAACTGGAAGCCTGCAAGAGTCGGTGAATATACCTTGCAAGTTAGAGCAAAAGGAACAGATGCGCTTTCTTACGAAGTAGCTAAAACTATCAACGTAAAGGTAGTAGATACTACCGAAAGAATTGCCGAAAATGTAGTTATTTCAATTAACAGCGATGAACTTAATGCAAACGCTCTGGCAAGGAAGGCGATAGTAATCAAGGCAAATGTATCGTCTGCAACAGACGAAGACCTGCTTTACAACTTTGTTGTTTCTGACCCTGACATGTTTACAACAGTATATTCGGGTTATTCCACAGAACCCGAATACGTATGGACACCCAGAGAAGCAAGAGATTATGTCGTGTCTGTATATGTCAAAAACAGAAGTTCATTTGGTAAATTTGACGCGGCTCAATCCTTTACTATTACTGTCAAATAGGAGCTCCGAATGGACTGATTTGACAGGTGCTATGTTTGACAATGGTTACAAGTATATTGTTCAGATTCACACTTGGTAATAATTAAAAATTATCAACATATTAACCGGTATACATTCAAAATGAAAAAGATTTGAATAATGCCGGTTTTTTTGTTGCTTGCCAACATATTTTATAAAGTTAAAGCATTGTAAAGAAAAAGGATTGCTTAAAATTCTGCCACCGAAAATTCTGCTGTAAAGCAAGAGTGCAAAAAATCTACCGTAAAGCTGAATTATTCCGTAAAGCAAAAGTATCAAATTCAAATTCACCGTAAAGTAAAAGTATTCAAATTCACCGTAAAGCAAAAGTACTTGACAACAATAAACAATTACTATAATATAGCACGGTATGGATGATTTAGACATAACAAAAGAAAACTGTGATATTTGCATGCTGCTTGATTTTTACGGACAGCTTCTTACCGAGAAATCCCGTGAGATTACTGATCTGCATTATAACGAGGATATGTCTTTGTCAGAAATTTCACAGAATTGCCAGATAACCAGACAGGCAGTTCATGACACAATCAAGCGAACAGTTGCCACACTGAAGGAATATGAGACCAAGCTTCAACTGGTGGACCGATTTTTGCAACAGCAGAAGCTAATAAGCGAAGCAATCAGCGATATTGATTCAGGAAATGCGAACAGAGCCAGGGAGAAGCTATCAAATCTTACTGGTATGCTGTAGCAAAGAAATATCGGTTAAATCAGAAATTGGACATAAGAACAAGACGAAAAAACAATCACATAAACAAACTCAATTACAAATAGAAAAAGGCGGACCAACAAACAAATAAGCAGACAGACTAACAGACAGACTAGCAGACAGACCAACATACAAATCAAAAGACAGACTGGCAGACAGACCAACCAACATACAAATCAACTGACAAATAAATAAACAGACAGATAAACAAATAAATCATTAGAAAAACCAATTAATCCAAGGGAGATACGAGTAATGTTTGAATCATTATCATCAAAATTTTCTGCAATAGCCAATCGTATGAAGGGCAAAAGCAGAGTCACCCAGGCAGACATAAATGATATGATGCGTGAGATAAGACTCGCATTACTTGAGGCGGATGTCAACCTTCAAGTGGTTAAGGACTTTGTTGAAGAGGTATCAGCCAAATGCAGCAATGCAGAAGTAATGGCAAGCCTTACCCCTGGGCAACAGGTAATCAAAATAGTAAACGAATCCCTGACTGAGATTCTAGGCAAAACAGCGGGCAAAATCACAGTATCACCAAGCGGGTTTACAGTAATAGTACTTTGCGGACTCCAGGGTGCAGGTAAGACAACCATAGCAGCGAAACTCGGAATGCACCTTAAGAAAAAGGGCAAGAAGCCAATGGTGGCATCAGTTGACGTTCACAGACCAGCAGCTGCAAAGCAACTGGAAATACTAGCCACTCAGGCAGGCATACTTAGCTTCATTATGCCTGAAGAACATGATGCCTATACAATAGCCCAAAAGGCTGTTGACAGGGCCAGATATATGCTCTGCGACACTTTGATCATTGATACTGCAGGTCGGGCAACAATCGACCGCTCCATGATGCAGGAATTGAAACAAGTAATTA
>CAZZCN010000104.1:0-8325 GCA_964652975.1 uncultured Oscillospiraceae bacterium
GTCATAAAAATGACTTCTTAAGGCTCCTCTACATTGAATTTCTTGCCGAGTCTCTGGAATATATAGGAAATGACAATTCCTGTAAAAATCATAACAAGGCTAAGAACTATGCTTATTATATCGCTACTCGTAGCTGATTTAGTAAAAATACTGTAAACGTCCTCGGGCAATCCTGATCTTAAAATAATACTGAATACAGAGCCTAACATAAATCCAAATACCATGAAGTATCCAACACTTCGGAACTTTGTGAATATAAATTTCGTAAATCTGGAGAAGAGAATCAAACCAGTGAAGAAGCATATGGCAACAGGAAGCATTGTAACGACGTCAAAAGCGGCAGTGGCATTTAGCATCGGACGATAAACACCAAGCATCATCAGTACCAACGAAACGCTCATACCGGGTATCATTCCGGTTATGCCGGCAATAGCTCCGCAAAGTGAAAAATAAATTACATCAGTCTTGTCTACGCCTACTTGAGCGCCGGAATTTGCAATCAATCCAATAGTTACAGCAAAAGCAAGTGCACATATCGTACCAATAAGATATTTCTTCTTAAAACCCAGCTTGTTGGCTTCTGTGAAAACCGCCGGCAAGCTTCCGACTATCAAGCCGATAAACAACGAAAAGGCAGGTGCAGGATAGTTCTCAAAAAACCATTCTAAAATTTTAATAAAACCGGCGATGCTTACAACCGCACCAATACCCATTGGAAGAAGATAAAAAAAGTTCTTCTTGAAGTTCTTGAAAGGAGCGGAGATAATATTGATAAGATTATCATAAATCCCCATCATAACAGCCATTACACTTCCGCTGACCCCCGGAGCTATTATGCTGATACCCAGCATGGAACCACATAACATCCTGTAAAAAAAATTGCTTGTTGCACTTGTGTTCATATTGTCGTCCTCGCATTAAATTCTAAATTTATTATATTAAAAATTTACACCTCGAAGATAGAGATAGCAAACTTCTAACCTGATAGATTGTAACATAATATGATTAATAAAAACAACAAGAAGTTGGGCAGGACAAATAAAGTGGAGCTTATAAAACCAAAGTGATATAATTAGAATTGTACGGACATCATTTCAAAAAGGGAGTTCAAAAAAATGGAACTTTGGGATATTTATGACAGGGACCGCATAAGAACCGGCAAAACGATGGAGAGGGGCAGCCCTTATCCGGAGGGAGCATATCACCTGGTTGTGCATGTATGTATTTTTAACACGAAAAATGAAATGCTAATCCAGCAGCGCCAGCCATTCAAGGATGGCTGGTCGAACAAGTGGGATGTAACAATGGGCGGAAGCGCAGTTGCAGGGGATTCAAGCCAGAAGGCGGCAGAGAGAGAACTGCTCGAAGAGCTCGGATACAAGACTGATTTCGATAATATACGCCCACATATAACTGTATATTTCGAACCCGGCTTTGACGATTACTACCTGATAGAAGATGACGTCGATATCACCAAATTGAAATTGCAATATGAAGAGGTTCAACAGGTGAAGTGGGCAACAAAAGATGAAATTCTCGAGCTTCTCGAGAACGGGGATTTCATCCCATACTATAAGAACTTCATTGAACTGCTGTTCGACATGCGAAAACGGTACAGTGCGCGGAGAAAACAATAGGAAACCCGACTTTTAAACTTCGAAAACGTTGAAAGATTGACATTTATAGAATGGATAATGAATTAATTTCAACCTCTTGTAGCAAGAAGTCTCCCTTCAGCATTCTACCTTGCTCGCGATAGTGAGAAGATAAGGTGGAGGGATGAATCATTGCTAAAAATATATATTAACAATGCAAATGGAAAGTGATATAATAATTATTATAATATTAAATTAGTAACACTTTGAAATTTACCATATTTATGATGATTTTCTGATATATTAATTGTGCAGACATGTTAATTTGAGGGGCGCAATGATGGCTAATATTTTAGTAGTTGACGATGAGAGAAGTATCAGGAGTACTTTTGAGATATTTCTAAAAAAAGAAGGACACGTTGTATTTTTAGCGGAAGAAGTTAATTCAGCAAAAGAAATAATCGTCAAGCACGAAATTGATTTGGTAATCACGGATATAATAATGCCGAAGCATACAGGAATCGAACTGCTTACTGAAATAAAGTCTAAAAAGCCTGATGTTCCAGTAATAATCATGACAGGCGAGCCAACAGTTGAAACTGCAAAGGACGCTGTAAGATACGCCGCAAACGACTACCTTATAAAGCCGGTCTCCAAGGCTGATTTATTAAGGTCAATAAAATATGCCCTAGAGAAAAAGAAGTTAATCGATGATAAAACCAATTTGGAAATTGAGAATAAAAAGTATCGCGAAAATCTTGAAAGCATGGTAAACATGAAAACACAAGCATTGCAAAAAGCGATTAATGGTACTGTCGAAACAATTGTCAAAATATTAGAGAAGAAAGATCCGTATACTGCTGGTCATGAAAGAAGAGTCGGAGATCTTTCACTTGCTATTGCAAAAAAACTGAATTTGAGTGAAGAGCAGCAGAAACAAATGTATTTCGCCGGTTATTTACACGATATCGGCAAACTTTTAATACCTTCTGAGATTTTATCAAAACCAGGGAAATTGACAGAAGGCGAGTTTTGCGTTATTAAGGAGCATGTCAGGAATGGTTACGAGTTGACAAAAGGCATGGAATTGTCTTGGCCTATATCCGATATTATTATGCAGCACCATGAACGACTAAATGGAAGTGGCTATCCGAAAGGAATCAAAGCAGATGAGATAGAAATTGGTGCACGAATCCTTGCTGTATCTGATGTTATTGAAGCTATGACTTCTCATAGACCATACAGACCGGGAATGGGTATTGAAATTGCACTTGATGAGATAGAAAGCAATGCAGGAATACTTTATGATATAGATGTTGCAAAAGCAGCGATTGAGCTTTTTAATATAGATGAATTTGAATATTCAACCGGCACACACTCTTTATTGATATAGGAGATAAGACAATGAATATTATTTATAAGGATATTGTAATGAGGTCGCTAGATGCATATGCATACCACAAAATAATATGTGATGACAATGGCAAACCTGTAGACTACGTTTTTCTGGATGTTAATCCTGCGTATGAGAAGAATACAGGGTTGAAAAGTTCAGAAATAATTGGAAAGACGATTAAAGAAATTTTGCCGACCATTGGAGACGACCCCATCGATTGGATTAAAGAATATGGCGCCGTTGCTCAAAGCGGAATAGAAAAGCGAATCAACGGATATTCTACTGTACTAAAAAGACATTACGATATAAAAGTGTATTCACCTGAGAAGAACTATTTTGTTACACTTTTTAGTGACTTAACAACATTGAATCAAAGCATGGAAGAAAATACTGTAAATCTAAATAAATTGAAGGAAAGCGAGGAAAGACTGCGTCTCTCACTGGATATTGTAAAAGCTGGGGTATGGGAGGCGAAGCCAGGAAGCAATATGATATGGGCTTCAACTCGGGTTTTACAGATATTTGGATTAGATTCCAAACGCGAATTTATCAGCATTGAAGAATTGGAAAGTTTGATTCATGAAGATGACAGAGGAAGGGCACATAAAGCTCTTGCAGATTTTCTTGCGAACAAGGGTAAATACGATATCCAATTTCGCATTAAGCCTTTTGGGGCAGAAAAATATAATTATGTACACTCAGTAGCTGAAAGACAATATACCGAACTGGGCAACGTGACAAAGATTATAGGTATTTTAATTGATACAACCCATCAAGTAGATTCAGAAAAGGAAAATTATGAAACTCAAGCCTTTCTAAAAGCCGCTTTCGAGAACAGTCAAGCCGGGATAGCCATTGCCGACGCACCGGATGGTAAACTTCGCTATGTCAACAAGGCCGGACTCTTAGTTAGAGGAGAGTCGGATGTAGAATTAGTAAAAGATGTTGATTACAATAAATATGTTGATACATGGAACATAATGCATCTGGACGGAACCCCGTATAGAAACGAAGAAGTGCCGTTATCAAGGGCAGTACTTTTTGGTGAAGAGGTTAATGAAGAATTCATAGTTAGAAGAGACAATCATGAGGATAGATTTGTGTTGGCAAATGCTGCTCCGATAGTAGATAAAAATAATATAATAATAGCTGGAATTGTAGTCTTTCTTGATATAACGGACAAAAAAAAGATAGAAGCCGAAAAAGTATTATTAGAGGCTCAAGCAAGAAACAATCAAAAATTAGAAGCAATAGGAACCTTGGCAAGTGGCGTTGCCCACGAAATTAACAATCCCATCAATGGTATTTTAAACTATGCACAAATAATTCGGGATTCAACAGAGCCAGAATCAGAAACAAATAATTTTGCAACCGAGATAATTCATGAAACGAATCGCGTTTCTGAAATTGTAAAAAACCTTTTAGACTTTTCCAGACAGTCTGGAAAGCAGCATAGTTATGCTCAAATAGATGATATTATAGGCAAAACGCTGTCATTGATAAGAACCATATTTAAACACGATGATATTGATCTTGAAGTCAATATATCTAAAAACCTATCAAAAGTAAAATGTAGAAGTCAACAAATTCAGCAAGTGCTTATGAACCTTCTGACCAATGCAAGGGACTCACTAAATCAAAAATATCCAGAATATAATGCAAACAAAAAGATTAAAATTAACTGTATTCAGTACGAAAAAGATAAAAGAAAATGGGTCTCAATTGAGGTTTTAGATTTTGGGTTAGGGATGCCGAAAGATATTCAGGGTCGAATATTTGATCCTTTCTTTACAACAAAGGATAAAGATAAGGGAACTGGACTGGGCCTGTCCATCAGCCACGGGATTATTCAAGAGCATCATGGCAAAATTACCTTTGAAACCAAGGAAGGTGAATATACGAAGTTTGTCATAGAATTGCCATGTGATAATGGATGGGATAAAATTAAATAGAATCCTTGTGATTTAGGTTACAAACAAGACAAAGATCAATATCCGAAAATTAAGACTGTTGTATTTTAGCGTTATAAATCAATTCTAATGAAGGTAATGAAAAGTGAAAACATTCAAATTGATTAACACTGATAAAATAGTTTATAAGAAATTCAGAAGCAGATTGATTTATGAGAATAGTAAACGGTTTTTATTAATACTTGGGTTCATAGTTTTTTCGCAAGTAGTATTCATTTTATTAGAGAATTTTAATATTATCAAAAATCAAGACACTGTTTTCAAAGAAAGAATAATGGTGATGCTTATATGTCTAATTTTTTTGGGGTTGATAAAATATTTTAGCGGAAGCAAAAGAAATGAAAAATCGAAATCAATTCTAGGAGTGGTTATTTCAGCTATTCAAATCTTATCAGTCTTTATTGGAGGTTATTTTAATACAATTATGTTTAGCAATAAGGACTATAGTTTCAGCGTTTATTTGCTAGTCGTATTTATTCTTTCGTTAACATATGTCAGCAACCCTTATTATTCCAGTGCATTGATATTAGTTTCTTTTTTAGGGTTAACGCTTTATACAAACAGTTATATAGTTCAGCTTTCATACTTCATCGGTGATTTTCTTATAGCAGTGATATTTGTGATTTTATTATGCATTGGGAATATTATGAACTTCAACGGGCAACTAAAACTCTTTCTACAAGAAATTGAGATATCAAAAGCAAATGCGAAATTAGAAGAAATATCTCAAACCGATGAATTAACTGGAATCTATAATCGAAGAAAATCAGCAGATGTTATTAGCGAGAATATTGAAATTGCGAGTAGATATAAATATTGCTTTAGTATCGCACTGATAGACATTGATAACTTTAAGACCGTCAATGATACCTACGGACATAATGTTGGAGATTTAGTATTACAGCAATTCGTCAACAATATCAAGAATATGTTGAGATCCACTGATATTTTAGGAAGATGGGGTGGAGAGGAATTTATTATAATTACTCCAAACTGCAAGGAGGACGAAGCATATTTTTTAGTAGAGCGATTACGCAAGAAAAACGAAGAGATTTATTTTCCTAAAGTCGGCAAAGTTACTTTTTCTGCGGGTATAAGTATATACGAAAACCAAGATGATTTCTCGAAATTAGTAGATAAGGCGGATAAGGCTTTATACGCAGCTAAAAATGAAGGCAGAAATCAGACGCAAATATTTCAGATAGATAAGTAGAGAACTTTATAGATTACATATATGAAAAGGTGGAAAAGAATATGAGTTACAAGAAAATATTAAAAATACTAAGTATAAGCCTCCTGGCTGTCTTGATAATTCTGTGTGGCGGATTTTACATCTATACTTTAGACTATTACAGAGCAGACAGCACCGCACATGAAGTGATGGATACTTCATCAAATATTGAAACCTCCGGATATATGACAGTTTTCCGTGCAGCCACAGATACGAACAAAAATGTCAGCTTGATATTCTATCCGGGCGGAAAGGTGGAGGCAATAGCTTATGCCCCCTTCCTAAAAGCCCTGTCAGACAAGGGTGTGACTTGCGTCCTTGTTAAAATGCCGTTCAATCTTGCAGTTTTCAATATCAATGCCGCAGACAGCGTAATAAAGAAATTCCCGGAAGTCAAGAATTGGTATCTGGGCGGACACTCGCTAGGCGGAGCAATGGCCAGCAGCTATGTAAATAAAAACAGCGCTAAACTTCAGGGACTGATTTTGCTAGGAGCATATCCAATAAACGACAGCACAATTCCGACACTGGCTATCTATGGCAGTGAGGATATAATGCTTGATACAAGCAAACTTGCTACCGTCGCAAATAAAATAGAGCTGGAAGGCGCCAACCACTCGCATATCGGCAACTACGGCGAGCAAAAAGGCGACGGGGTTGCCACTATGCCAAGGGAAGAGCAGCAGGCGAAAACCGTAGAAACTATTTTTAAATTTATTTCATAGAAGGGCATTCAACTGCTTAGAAATTGTAAGCATTTGAATCTGAGATCACCCTGAAATCTTTCTCTTAGAACCTTGCAAACCCTGTAATATTTGATACCACCGACTAAGCTTTATATGACTAAATAGTGTAAATTGAAATACAAACAACTCGACAACCGGCACAGAAATAAATTTAAGTATAGTACTGAAATCAAATTTACTTATGCTATCGGCGGATAGGATGGTAACATGAAGAAAAATTCCAACTATAAAAAGAAGAAGAAAACGGCAGTTCTGATTACTGTGATTCTGGTCCTGTTTATTGGAGCGGTCACTATATTAACAGCAGTGTATTGGAATGATATTTTTAGATTGCCCTCGCAAACATCATCAGAATATTCATCCGATGCCAAGTCTTTGTCGGACATAAATAGTTCGTCCTTGGATTTTTCCGAACCCCAAACCGCTACACCTACAATGACACAGACGCCTGACCAAACGCCAACAACTGCCATTTCTCAAATACCTACCATGTTTCCTACACAAACCATTGCTCCGACACTTACTGCGAAGCCAACACTCATCCCTACGCATAAACCAACCAACACTCCTGTTCCCGGTTCGATAAACATCTCCGGGTTGTCCAATGTGAAAAAGGGTTGGTGGTATACACCTGGAGGATCTTCCGGAGCACCATCAACCATACCGTCATCGGTTAGTACATTAATGAAAAAATACGGTGGAATATGGCAGGGGGATACTACTAAAAAGAAGATTTACATTACTATGGATGTAGGGTATGAATACAATAACAACACAACAAAAATCCTTGATATCGCAAAAGACAAGAATTTCAAAATAAATTTTTTCGTAGCAGGATCAATATTAACGGATGCCAATCTCAAGAAACTCGTTACCAGAATGGTGGCAGAAGGCCATCTGGTGGGCAATCATTCCTTTACCCACCCGAGTTTTCCTACCTTGCTTTCAACAAGCGGAGTTGACGCTGTAGTTGATGAAATGCGTAAAGTGGAGAATGCCTATTACAGTCTTACAGGCAAAAAAATTGCCTCTTATATGAGGCCGCCGATGGGTGAATATAGTGAAGCAACCACTTACATCATGCAAAAGATCGGATATAAGTCAGTATTCTGGAGCTTTGCCTACAGGGACTGGGAGACTGCGAATCAACCCAGCGAAAGTGATGCTTTGAAAAAAATAACAGACAATCTACATAACGGATCTATTTTGCTGCTACATACAGTATCCAACACCAATGTCGCAATACTCCCTAAACTTATCGATAAGATAAGAGCAAAAGGCTATACAATTTCGCTGATAAGTGAACTGTAAAACTTGTCTCAACAGAACCGATTATCTTGGGCAAAAACTGTTGGGGCGGTTTTAGAATTCAACTCATAAAGCGATT
>CAZZCN010000105.1:0-8323 GCA_964652975.1 uncultured Oscillospiraceae bacterium
AAAATAGCGAAGGCATTTTACTGTCCCGGATAAATAATTCAAGCATTAATTTTGAAAAAAGCCACTGTTTTCAGTGGCTTGAGGTCCGTGTTGTATAATTTTTGCGGGAGTTTAGGTTAGATATCGATAAACTGTACAATTGCGTAAATATTAGTGAAATTAATGGATGTTATTAAGATAGTGCAAATATTTGTGATATCAACACTAAAAAGCTATATAGGAATGAACACAGGCTTGCGATCTTTGAAATATGTGATGTACTTGTAATTGTTTTCTCTTAAAAGGTCCGTCGTTTCAGTAAAAAGACCTGCCAAAGCGCTTGGTTTATGTGCGTCGGAGCCAAGGGTTATCAATTCACCGCCAAGCTGCCTGTATCTTTTGATAATATCAACATCAAACAGGATGGTCCGCCCGCTTTTTTCACTGAAATTGACGCAGGTCTTGGTATTTAGCTCAAGAGCTTTGCCTTTATTGATACACAGTGAAAAAATAGTGTCGAAATGGTCAGGGAAATCTCTATAGGTCATTATTCTATTTTCGTAGGGGGCAAATCTTGAAATATAGTCAAAGTGACCTATTACATCAAAGCCACTGCAATTATTCAAACTGTGGATAATCGTCTCAAGGTAAAGCCCATAAACGAAATCTTTACCCTTCAAGTAAATTTCCCTGTCAAAATAAGGATCGCAGTCATCAATATAATGCGCTGAGCAGACGATTGAATCAAATTGCTTCAATCCGGAAAGAATATCAAAAAAATGGCCAAGATGTCTCATATAGCCATATTCAACACCTATAAGAACAGGGAAGGGCCTTTGATTCTCGGATTCATATGCTTTCTTGATTAGAAGACGTTTTGAAAAATATTCCTCTAAATCCATAATCAGCTGATGCGAAGCGACCGGATAGTCAAAATCATAGTGCTCTGTCGTACATGCAAGGCTTTGAGGATTTTTATCAAGAAATTGAATCAATTCATTCAAAGTCATTTCTGCATCGTCTGAAAATTCAGTCGTATGTGTGTGTGTATCGGCAAACATATTTTTACCTTTCGTCGTTTTTCAAGTAATTTTAAGCAATTTTTAAGCAAATCGATATTTTTGTTTTACAAAGTGTCATCAATTATATTATAATTGAATTGTTAAAAAATTGAAACAATGGAAATTTGAATAATATAAGGGTGGCGAAATGAAAGACAAGAAAGAAGTTCTGAAAACAAAGAAAAAAGGTTTGACATCAAAGTCCAATGATACCGTTATCGACGAATCAACCAGGTCGACAGAGGTCAAAACCGTTACCAAGCAGTTAAAAGAGAAACTTTTTGCGAAATATGAGAACATCTGGGAGAAAGCGTCGGATGACGATTATGATTTTTCTTTTTCCTTCTGCGATGATTACAAGAGGTTTCTTGACATTGGCAAGACAGAGCGCGAATGTGTTATAGCGGTAATCGAATCCTGTGAAGAGCTCGGTTTCGTCAATATAGACGATGTTGAAGTTCTGACTCCGGGCACAAAAGTATATCGTTCTATAAAGGGCAAGGGAGTCGTTGCGGCTGTCATAGGAAAGAAAAGCCCCAAGGAAGGCTTTAACATACTTGGCGCTCATATCGATTCTCCAAGACTTGATTTAAAGCCAAGTCCAATCTATGAAGAGAATGAAATGGTTTTCCTTAAGACACATTATTACGGCGGAATCAAAAAATATCAGTGGGTGTCCATTCCACTGGCGATACATGGAATAGTGGTAAGGAAGGACGGTTCTATTGTCACTATTTGCATCGGCGAAAAGGATGACGACCCGGTGTTTACAGTGACCGACCTGCTGCCACATCTTGGACAGGAACAGATGGCAAAGAAAGCGACCGAGGTCATAAGGGGAGAGGACCTGAACATTCTGATCGGTGGATTACCATATAGCTGTGAGAAAATAACACAAAAATACAAACTGGCTGTCCTTAACATGTTATATAACGAGTATCAGATTACAGAAAAGGACCTGGTAAGTGCTGAACTCGAGATAGTACCCGCATTCAACGCCAAGGACGTAGGGCTTGACAGGAGTTTTGTCGGAGCATACGGGCAGGATGACAGAGTATGTGCGTTCCCTGCGCTAGTCGCTGTAACGGAACAGGAGAGGCCAGAGAAGACATGCATTTGCATGCTTACAGACAAAGAAGAGATAGGAAGCGAAGGTAACACCGGAGCACAATCAAGACTTTACGAGAATTTTCTTGCAGAGATATATGCCAAATCCGTCGGTAGCTACGACGAACTCGGATACAGGAAATGCATTGCCAACTCAAAGATGTTATCCGCCGATGTTTGCAATGGCTATGACCCAACGTATTCCTCGGTATCAGACCCCAAAAATTCCGCGTACATGAGCAAGGGTATATGCCTCGAAAAATATACCGGCTCCAGAGGTAAATCAGACGCTAGCGATGCCAACAGTGAATTTTTTGCAAGCATAATCCGCATTTTCGACGAAAATAATATCATATGGCAGACAGGTGAGTTAGGGAAGGTGGACGCAGGCGGCGGCGGGACAATTTGCAAATATATGGCAAATATCGGAATGGAAGTCCTTGACTGTGGCGTTCCGGTGTTGTCGATGCATGGGCCGTTCGAAATAACGAGTAAAATTGATATTTATTATACATATCTGGCTTATAAGACGTTTATCGAAAAAATATAGAGCGACTAATTCGTAATAGTAAATACAAATAACAAAATGAAAAACCAGATTAACGTGGTCTGGTTTTTTCTTGCAGAATATAATTGCTATTATTTTTATTATTAGAATTATTATTATTATTATTATTGTTGTTTATTGTTGTTTATTGTTGTTATTATATTTCCAATATATTGTGAAATTTTATTTGTATGCAGTTACTTTCTTATTTGAGAGAGAGGATTGCTGTCAACTGCATTGTGCAGCTGTTCACTATCAACGTGTGTATAAATTTCAGTCGTAGCAATGCTTTCATGACCGAGAATCTGTTGTAATGACCTTATATCGACTTTACCGTATTTGTACATTAAAGTTGCTGCCGTATGCCTTAACTTATGTGTAGAATATCTCTTGGAATCGATTCCTGCACTCTGCAGATATTTTTTGACTGTGACCTGTACCTGTTTGGCGCTGATTCTCCTGCCCAGTCTGCTGACGAAAAGCGCGTCTGTACCTTTGTATTTTGATTCCTTTGCTCTGTTTGCAAGCCAGATGTTGAGAGCGTCTATGCATGCTGAATTCAGGTAAATAGTACGTTCTTTGGCACCTTTTCCCATAACTTTGATGGTATCTTCATTTATATCCTTGATATTTATTTTTACCAGTTCGGATAATCTCATTCCGCAGTTAAGAAAAAATGTCAAGATACAGTAATCTCGTTCAGAATATAGTGTCTCGATATCCGGTGCGGCTGCGTTCAGAAGCTTTTTGCTTTCTTCCAGGGTTAGATATTTAGGGAGTTTTCGTGCTTGCTTTGGTGACTCCAGTTCAACGCTCGGATCTTCATCGATTATTCTTTTCTTAAGTTTTAAATAGTGAAAAAAAGACTTAATCGAAGCTATTTTCCTTGACCTTGTCGCCGCTGATGCATTTCGAGTCACACTCAAATATGTAATAAATGCATAAAAATCGTTTATATCGACTTTTCTAAGGCAGTTATTATCAATGTCATCTATAGGGATTTGATCAAAATCGGTTTTATCGTCAACAAGCCGCTTATGCATTTTGTAAAATCTGAAAAACATTACCAGGTCATAACGATATTCCTTGACGGTGAGGGGAGAGCGCTCTTTGATGGCCTGCATATAGCCAATATATCGGTCCAACTCGTCAAATGTGTGGATATTTGTATCATTGATCATCTAAACACCTTTTCCTTGCTGTTTTTCGTATATGCTGTATTTTAAATCTGATTTCAATTATACAATAAAAAATTACCTTTATACACGTGAAATATTATATATATATTACATTTTATAAATAATTCTGCATCTATGATTATGATATGTATGTATGATAATTAATATAAGGCATCTACATATTGTCTGTCTGAACAAACAATTGGATATTTTGCATATAGTTATTGAAATTTTATCGTTAATAAAAATCTAAATGCATAATTGCTTTTTGTAAAACAATCTGATAGAATACACGTACGAAACACAAATGTCCACATTACGTGGACATTTTCAACACAAAAGTAAAAATATAAAAATTTCAAAGGAGAATATTATGGAAAACAAATACAAGGTTGGAATAATAGGAGCTACCGGATATGTCGGACAGAGGTTTGTTTCAATCCTGGCTGATCACCCATGGTTTCAAATAGAAGCACTGGCTGCATCTGAGAGATCCGCATGCAAGAAGTACGAAGATGCCGTATCAGGCCGTTGGAAGCTGGCAGAACCGATCCCCGAAGCTGTTAAATCAATGATTGTTTGCGATACAAACGATATAGAGGATATGTGCAAGAAGGTGGATTTTGTTTTTTGTGCAGTCGACATGAAAAAAGATGAGATAAAAGCGCTTGAAGAGAGGATCGCCAGGACTGAAACACCTGTAATATCCAACAATTCAGCACACAGATGGACTCCTGATGTACCAGTGATAATCCCCGAAATAAATCATGACCATGCAGCTATTATTGACACTCAAAGGAAAAGGCTTGGTACGAAAGTAGGTTTTATCGCTGCAAAACCAAACTGTTCGATTCAAAGTTATGTACCTGCGCTGCATCCTCTTAAGAAATTTGGTATAGAAGCAATAAGCGTCTGCACTTATCAGGCAATCTCCGGTGCAGGCAAAACTTTTACAGACTGGCCCGAAATGGTTGAGAACCTTATACCATTTATAGGGGGCGAAGAAGAAAAAAGCGAGTTGGAGCCATTAAGAATATGGGGCAAGATTGAAAACGGAGAGATTGTTAAAAGCGATTCACCTAAAATTTCCGCCCAATGCTACAGGGTTGCTGTCCAGGAAGGTCACACAGCTGCAGTATCGGTTAAATTTACCAATCCACCAACCAAAGAAGAGATTTTGGACATTTGGGAGAATTTTAGCGGTGAACCACAGTTAAGAAAGCTTCCAAGTGCACCAGGTAAATTTTTAAATTATATGACTGAAGATAACCGTCCTCAGGCAAAGATCGATTGTAATTACGAAAACGGCATGGGCGTCTCAATTGGCAGATTAAGAGCGGACAGCATATTCGACTATAAGTTCACCTGTCTGTCGCACAACACCGTCAGAGGAGCAGCTGGAGGTGCTGTATTGACTGCAGAATTGCTCGTTTCGATGGGATACATACCACGAAAGATGTAGAATATAACTTTCATATATTTTTGTAATTGAATTATTGGATAATGAACAAACTGAATAATACTGGTAAAAACTATTATTCCAAAATTATTCTTATAAGATAAAAATCAAATAGAAATAGAAATAAATTAACACTAATAGACCGGATCCTAATAATTTGCAGATTTAGAGAAGTGCCTGATTGAGAAGTGGCAGATTCTTGTAAGTATAAGCTGAATTATCGGATTCGGTTGTTTTATGTGGTAAAAATTCAAGTAGAAGGTAAATGATGGTATTGGAATGATTAATTAATGAAAACAAAATAGTCAATGTCGCAAAATAATAATTTTGTCTAATTGGAAGGGGTGTTTTTAATAAAACTCCCAAAATGCATGATTTAGTTTGAGTTGGCAACAAATTATGACTAATTCCTGAATTGCAAATATTCTCATATCTTTTGCATTGATTATTCTTTATATTGATTATTAATAAGTTCTCTTACTAATTTCTCTTACGTTTTTTCTATTTTGTTTATTTTATTTCAATTATTTTTTTTGATTATTTCATTGCAAGAACTATTTATCAATTGATATTCATATTAAGCCAATCACGAATGTGTATTAATTTATAGAGACTCATATTCTATTATATTTATTATTGTATATTCGATGAATAGGATTCCAAAAAAAATGAAACAGAAATATTTTACAATCCTGTCATTCACCAGAATCGCTCGTAGATTATTCTACAATCCTATCATCCGTAGAATCTCTCTCAAATCTCTGAATGGATTAAATATAATCAGCAATATAGCAAGAATCATGGCAAATATCGCTGCTACAAGAACATTTCGTAAAAGCCTTTGATTTTGTTCGGCTTGAATCTTCTTATTAACTCTGGAAATAGTTGTATATCCGCGTAGTCTATATACTTTTGGCTTTCTGAAATTTTTGATTTCCGAAAACCATGATTTAAATAATAATATTATTTTGTTTTTCATTTTAAACTCCATGACAAAAATATTTATTCGTTATTATAACATAAATACTTTTACACGAACATAAAATTTTCAATAACGAACAAATGTTTGACAAGGCTGTTTTCTGGTGATATAATCAAAACAAATCAATCAAAATTACCCCGAACCAATTCATTTAATTGGTTTGTTCGGACAGGAGGATTTATGACAGATATTAAAAATCAAAAATCAAAGAAAGAATTCACACGCTCTACTATTGACAGCACACTTGATAAAGTTTATGACTATATAATTGATTTTATGGGTATTAACGGTTATCCACCATCAGTAAGAGACATATGTAAAGGTACCGGTCTGAAGTCCACTTCTACAGTACATTCACACATTAAGAGACTGCAGGATTCCGGCAAGCTGGATTATGCATCCGGCCGCAGGAGGGCTATCAGTATAACCGAAGCCTACAAGCCTGCCAGAGATGCGGCGTGGGGTGAAGATCACAGTGCCAATGTAACACACCTCCCTTTAATAGGTACTGTTTCTGCAGGGTCTCCTATTCTTGCTCAGGAGAATATCGAGCGCACTCTTCCCTTCCCCAGCGGATTTTTTGATAAGAAAGGCGACGTGTTTGCGCTCAAGATAAGTGGTGATAGCATGATCGATGCGGCAATATTAGATGGTGACTATGTAATAGTCAGGAAGCAGAACACCGCTAACTTCGGTGATTACATCGTGGCTATGATAGAAGATGAAGCTACAGTCAAGACTTTTACTAAAATTGACGGCAAGACATATCTGCAGCCCGAGAACCCCCGATACGAACCAATACCTTTTTATAGTGAGAACTGTCAGATTCTCGGCAAGGTAGTGGGCGTATTCAGAGGATCGGTATAAGTTAAGTGTAAGCGCAGTAGTGGCGTATTCAGAGGTTCGGTATAAATTAAGTGTAAGCAGTAGTTGTGTCATTACCAATACCAGGTAGTCTGTACCCAGGTTTATATATCCCGTTCATATCAGGAGGTTCGTTTATTGAGTTATAATTCTTTTCACGATAAGGCTTGTACTGGGTGTTATATTTAAAGTCTGGATGGTATTTATAATCTGCAACATATTTATTCTCGTTATTAAAAATATAATTAACTTCGGTTGTTGGTTTAATTGTCGCAATTGCAGTTTTCATTAATAGAAATTGACCATCTTCAGAATTCTTCATTATAATTGTGTTATTATCAAATGCAACAATAATGCCTTTCTCTGAAGTATTATTTAACATACTTATAACTACAGTAACTTTTTCGTGCCTGCAGCTATTAAGGAATCCATCTTGCATATTACTTGTTTTTTCTTTTACTTTCGGTAAAGAATCGGGTGCTTTAAACTTCTTCTCTTCGGTTAATCTTCCAAGAACCCTGTCACTCAAAATTGCGTCTTCGTGTTTTGTATCTGAATTGTCTGCTAAACTTTCGGGTTTTCTCATAGCTTTCTTGGACTCGTTCAAATTGTTTCCCAATGATCTAGTTGCTTTACGGTTTGTTTCATTCAACATTTTCTCTTTTCCCTTCTAAATTTTTAAAATAATCAAAACTTATATATAAATAAATCTAAAATATAGCAAAGAATTATATTTTAAATATTATCAACTTAATATAGAGATTCATATAAAATAATTTAAAATGAATAGATAACGTAATGAGATAAAGACTACATTAATTATTGTATTAATTCAATATGATATATGCCAAAATTTTAAATATTTATATTTAAAATATATATGTATAATGTCTACCAATGTAAATATTAAACTTATAATTGAATGAAAAATGACAATTTCACATATTTTTGCAAAATATACGCAATTAGTAAAATTAATTTACTTATTGATGTAATATTATTATCATATTTGCCAAATATTGGATTTATTGAATTTAATTATTTTCAGATTTTCATATGTATTATTTTGTAAATCTCATATTATATTTTTATAAATTATTTATTTTGCCTGTTTTATAGTCAATTTATTACATAATAATAATTGTA
>CAZZCN010000106.1:0-8176 GCA_964652975.1 uncultured Oscillospiraceae bacterium
TTTTCGTAGTCAAGTTTTTTCGTCTCGATTTTCATCGAAATCTGTGTGCAGTTTATCTTGGCATTTTCGAGGTCAGATTTGTAAGTTTCAAGTTTTTCGGTATTTTGGGCGTTCGACTGATTAATCTTCTGAAGCTTCTCCTCGCACTCTTCCTTTTGAATTGAGAGGGAGTCCCTGTCGCTTATTAGCGTAGCTATATCCGAATCGAGAGTTTTCTCCCGGCTGTCAAGCATTTTGGTCTGTGCTCTGGTCTGCCCCGCCTGTCCTTTCTTGTCATAGAGGCTCTCTATGAGTTCATCGGTTCTAAGCTTCATTACTTCGGCCTTTTTCTCCGATTCATTTAGTGTCTCGACAATGGATTTCATCTCGTTCTCGTAAGTCGCAAGCTTGTCGTTATATTGAAGCAGCTGCTTATTTAGATATTTCTCTTTCTCGCCTCTGGTCTTAAGTTCTTCTTGTATTCTGCCTATTTCGTCATCGAAAGAAGTACCTTCGTCTTCGATGCTTTTAATTCTATTTAGCAGACCTTCTATCCGGTCCTTGTTGATTTGAATCTCGGAGTTAAAGTCTTTAATATTATCGATTACTTCCTGTAGTTGCTCCTTCTTTTCCGATATGGCTTCTTCAAGAGCTTTGATTTTGTCGGTAAAATCACGGTTTTGTGACTTCATCTCTTCAAGTTTGAAAGTCTCCTGCTCCATTTGAAGAGCTATAGAGTCGTATTCTTCCTTGTATTCATTTTGCTTTGCGGTATATTTCTCAATATTTTCTAGAAACAACGCCACTTCAAGACCTTTGAGCTCGTCACGATAAAGCAGAAACTGCCTGGCGGTAGTGGACTGTTCACGTAAAGGCTCGATCTGTGTCTCTAATTCTGTTATTATGTCATTGATTCTCAGTAGATTTTGTTGAGTGTTATTAAGCTTTCTCTCGGATTCATCCTTCCTGGACTTGAACTTTACAATGCCCGATGCTTCTTCAAATACCTTTCTGCGATCCTCGGATTTGTTGCTCAAAATCTCATCAACACGACCCTGTCCAACTATAGAATAGCCATCGCGGCCTAGACCGGTGTCCATGAACAATGTAAGTACATCTTTGAGCCTGCATGAGGTTTTATTAAGGAAATATTCGCTTTCACCAGACCTGTAAAGCCTTCGAGTTACGGAAACCTCTGAATATTCAATGTTCATCTTGCTATCTGAATTATCGATTACCATGGTAACTTCCGCATAACCCATCGCCCTTCTGGACTGGGTTCCTGTAAAAATAACATCCTCCATTTTGGCACCGCGAAGTGTTTTAATGCTCTGCTCACCTAAGACCCAGCGGATTGCGTCGGTAACATTGGACTTGCCGCTTCCGTTAGGACCGACAATAGCCGTAATTCCCTGATGAAATTCAATAACTGTCTTCTCAGGAAAAGATTTAAAGCCTTGTATTTCAAGTGTCTTTAGGTACAAAGGGGTTTACCTCCAAAAGATATTTCAAGATATTATATCATAAGATTGTACCAGAAAAATAAAATATTGAATAATATATTTCATCCAATAATTTATCTGTTTTGATATTTTACAAAAATTATTCCAGCTTTGCTTCAACAAAAACATCAATTGATTCACAAACTGTTTTGATTCGCTTGTAAGCTTCTCTTGATGCTTCCTGCTCGGCTTCTTTTTTCGTAGCGCCAATCCCGCTGCCGATTATTATGTCATGGTACTTGACATGGGCAAAAAATGTGCGATTGTGCTCGGGGCCTTCCTCTTTAACTATCTCTATTGCAATATAATCCTGCTTCTTAATGCTTTGAACATATTCAAGAAATTTGCTTTTATGGTCATGGACTATTTTCCCTTTTTGTGCCTTCTGAATAAATGGATAAATGAGGCGTTTTACTAACTCGTATGCCTTTTCATAACCGCCATCGAGGTATACGGCTGCTATTACCGCCTCCATTGCGTTAGAAAGATTTGAATGCTTTTTTCTTCCGTTTGTAAGCTCCTCGCCTTTACCAAGTTGCAGATAATTTCCAATTCCGATGTCTATGGCAATGTTGCTCAAAGTCGTTTCACAGACAACAAGCGCCCGCATCTTAGACATTACTCCCTCGGGATAACAGTCCGGTTCGCGAAAAAGAATGTCACCGGCTATTAAATCCAGAACACAGTCACCCAAAAATTCAAGTCTTTCGTTGTCATTTACCTTCGTGCTCTTCTTCTCATAGGCAAATGTTGAATGTGTAACTGCTTGTAGAAGAATTTTCCTGTCATTGAATTTATAGGAAAGTGATTTTTCGAGATTGGAAAAATATTCTGCCAGTCCTGCCTCATCAATTTCCCAAAGGTTTGTCATGGGGCTCTTGTTTCCTTTGTTGCTCATATATGATCTCCTCGCGTAACAGCATTATCACTCACAATGTATGTCATTAATATCAAATTATAACTATCTTTGCCTACTACAAGTAAATGACTAGGTTAATATTTGCAGTTACATTTTACCACTTTACATGCAAAAAGCCCATATCAATGGAGTATAAATCCATCTGACACGGGCTCCAAGGCATTACGAGTCGAAAATTAAACGTTATCTTTGATAAAGTTTACTGCGTCTCCAACTGATTTAATGCGCTCTGCTTCTTCATCAGGAATTGAAATTCCGAATTCCTGCTCCATAGCCATAACCAATTCCACGATGTCCAAAGAATCTGCATTCAAATCATCGATGAAATTCGAATCCATTTTGACTTGATCTGCATCAACCCCTAATTGCTCGACCAGTATTGATTGTACGGTTTCAAAAATTGTTTCTGTTGACATTGGTTTTTTCCTCCTTAAGTGCATACATAGTTTTTATATCAATTTCATTGAAATGTCAATAACTATTTTGAAATTTTTTCGTATAATTTCTAAATATTTCTAATTGCCTATATAATAAGTAAATTATATTTTTATTGTCTAAGAAATTCTATTCGTTCAAAAATGACATGTTCTTTCTCATATAATCAATACCCGATATAATGGTAAGCAGAACTGCGACCCAAACCATGACCTGGGATACTGTAAACAGAGCAGGACTAAAAGGGGAATTGGCAAAAGAAATGCTTAGCTGGATTTCCAGCATAACTATGATTATTGCAATAATTTGAAAAACTGTCTTGACCTTGCCGAGATTGCTAGCTGATATGACAACGTTCTTATCCGCTGCTAAAAGTCTGATACCGGTCACTATAAACTCTCTGCAAATTATTATTATTGCAACTATGGCAGAAATCTTATTAATCTGAACAAGTGCTATTAACACAGATGTTACTAGAAGCTTGTCGGCTATAGGATCAAGGAACTTACCCATATTGGTAACTATTCCCTGCTTGCGTGCCAGTTGTCCATCAATAGTGTCCGTCAGTGATGCGATAAAAAACAAAATTGTTGCTATCAGCATCCCATAGTCTTCGATAAAAACATTCCAAGCGCTATCTTTGCCGATAAAAGAAACAGGAAGCATAAAAAGCAGTACAAAGGGAATCATAAATATTCTTACCATGGTAATCTTGTTAGGTAAATTCATTAGCAAGTCACTCCAATCAATTCATATTCAGTTATATCAACTATTTTTATATTATATGTATCACCAATTGTCAATGGCTCGTTTGTGGCGGCTACCAGCACTACCGGGTCTATTTCCGGTGCCTGCCCGTCGCCTCTTCCCATATAAAATATTCCATCCGGTGCAATTGATTCAATGGTTACAGTCATTTCAAAACCCAGCTTCCCGATATTCTTGAGGCGTGAAATTTCTTTCTGGGAAATCATTATATCATTTTGTCTTTTTTCTGCAACTCTTTTGGCGATTCTGGGTTTCATTTTATATGCGGGTGTTCCTTCTTCGGCAGAGAAAACAAAGCATCCTAGCAAGTCGAATTTAATCTCTTCTATAAATGATAGCAAATTATTGAATTCTTCGACAGTTTCTCCTGGAAATCCAACAAGAACGGTGGTTCGTATTACTATATCGGGGATTGATTGTCGCAACTGCTTGATAACCTCTGCTATCCTCTCCCTTGTATCACGTCTGTTCATTCTTGCAAGAACTGCGTTATCAGCATGCTGAATAGGCATCTCAATGTACTTAGCTACCTTTGGGTTGTCTCTCATTACAGATATGAGTTCATCTGTAATCCCGTCTGCATAACAATAAAGAATACGGATTTTTCTGACTTTGTCTATGGCAGATATCCTGTTAATCAATTCCGGCAAAACGTTTCTGCCATATATGTCCATACCGTACCTGGTAGTGTCCTGCGCTATTAAAACTATCTCGTAAAATCCTTTGTCTGCAAGATTGCAGGCTTCCTGCAAGATATCCTCCACAGGCCTTGAAATAAAGCACCCTCTGATACTTGGAATGGCACAATAGGCACAGAAATTCGAGCAGCCTTCAGCGACCTTCAGGTAGGCATATCCAACAGTCGATGGCGTTCGATTAAACGATAAATGTGAAGTAGTGTTATCCTGGTTGACTTTAATAATAGGATTATGTAAGTCACCAATTGTGGAATTCTTGTAATAATCTGATTGGTAAAGATCTTTTATAATGTCGTTGATAGAATTATATTCAGATGTGCCTAATATTGCATCAATTTCCGGCATCTGCTCTTTCATCTGGCTGTGATACCTTTGTGAAAGGCATCCTGTCACAACAAGAAAATCACAAACCCCTTCAATACCAGCAGTTCGTTTATACTGTGCCATTTCAAAAATCTTGTCTATAGCTTCCTTCTTGGCACTTTCTATAAATCCACATGTATTAATAATTATTACATTCGCACATGCAGGGTCGGATGTAAATTCGAATCCGCCTTCTCTTAGAATATCGCTCATGCTTTCTGAATCAACTAGATTCTTGGCACATCCGAGTGATACAAGATGAATTTTGTTATTCTTCATTAAGATAATCTTCTTTCATCAACGTCTTGGTGGCAAGGTAGGATTTCTCCATAGAATACCCTCTTCCAAGAAGAAATCTGTAACACTTATGTTGAAATTTCAATCTCTCGTCGCTTGTCCACTCATGCATTGTATCCATTTTAGATGAAAACTTCAAGCGTAACAGATTAATTGAGTCAATATTCTCCTTCTTTTCGTTTTCGAAAAAAGATCTGACACATTTCTGTGCGGTTAATGCCGGAACTCCGAGCCTCTTCAGTCTGATAAGCGACATGGCTGCAGACTCGGTTCTTGTTCCGGTTCGCGACTTAAGTACAGCCTTGGCATAAGCTTCATCATTGATTGTGCCATCATCAAGCAATTCTGCAACAACCCGTTTCACAATTGAATCGGGATAGCCCTTACCTAAGAGCCATCCCGATACTTTAAGTGATGTCTTGTTATTAATGCCTATGAAAGAGATCGCAGCAGCTCTTGCCTTATCGCAAAGTCTATCCGCCTCGATCTCATCATCAGACTTAAATTTATAGTCCGAGGATATCGTCTTCATCGTCCTCCACTTTGCCCAGAACCTCTGACATTGGCTTGTTGGCGTATGCCTCTCTTATCTTGTTCTCTATTTCGAGATAGACTTCCTGGTTATCTTTAAGGAACTGTTTGACATTATCCCTTCCTTGTCCTATACGCTGTCCTTTATAAGAAAACCATGATCCGCTCTTATTGATAATATCGAGGTCAGAACCTAAATCGATTATACATCCCTCTTGAGATATACCTTCTCCATAAATGATATCGAACAACGCTTCCTTGAAAGGAGGTGCAACCTTGTTCTTAACAACCTTTACCTTCGTTCTGGTTCCGACTATGTCAGTACCGTTTCTTATTATATCAGCCTTCCTGACATCAAGCCTAACTGAAGCATAAAGCTTCAAAGCCCTTCCTCCAGGCGTTGTCTCAGGGTTGCCGAACATTACTCCTACTTTCTCGCGAAGCTGATTGATAAATATAGCCACTGTGCTTGACTTGCTTATTACTCCGGCAAGTTTACGAAGTGCCTGTGACATCAGTCTGGCCTGCAGACCCATATGCGAGTCTCCCATGTCACCGTCAATCTCAGCCTTGGGGACAAGTGCTGCAACAGAGTCGATTACAACTATATCCACAGCTCCGCTCCTTACCAAAGCTTCGGTTATCTCAAGAGCCTGTTCACCTGTGTCGGGCTGTGATACGATAAGGTTGTCGATATCCACACCCAGCTTCTGTGCGTACATTGGGTCAAGGGCATGTTCTGCGTCTATAAAAGCTGCCATTCCACCCTTCTTCTGCGCCTCTGCAATGATGTGTAACGCAACTGTTGTCTTACCTGATGACTCAGGCCCGAAAATCTCTATAATCCTTCCCTTAGGTACTCCCCCGACTCCAAGTGCTATATCCAACGACAATGCACCCGTTGGAATTGATTCTATGCTAGCATCGATCTTCTCTCCAAGAGTCATTATCGCGCCCTTGCCGAATTGCTTCTCTATCTGAGCCATTGCTACTTCGAGAGCCTTTGCCCTCTCCGATGATATCTTCTGTGTAACTCCCTGTGATGATTTACCCGGTACCTTGTCTGCTCTTGCCATAATTAATCCTCCATCCGAACATTCGTTCTGTATTAATTATAAATAAACATTCACTTTTCGTCAAGTACACATTTTTCGACAATTTTCAACAATTTACGACAGTATCTGACAATCAGTAAAAATATTTGATAAAATCAGTTGAATTAATTAGATAGGTTCTTCTAAAAAAGAAATTGTCGCTATGATACAACAATCATTTGCGTTGGAATGGTCTTTTAATCTTATCCAGCACATAGATAGGTTCTTTCATCTGAAGCAAAAGAGCGACTGAAAAATATACGCACATGCCTATGGCGGATTTAACCGCCAGGATGACAAGCTGTATAATTTTAGAAGAGGAATCCCACCCGGTTTTCTGTATGATGTAAAGTGCGATCGCGCTTACAATGGCACATATCAAAGATTTTAAAAGATATTGCGGGATTTTACGCGGTGCACATTCCCGGTTGTTCTTATATAACAAATAACCCAGTAAAACCACGCTCATGATGCTCGAAAGCGAAAATGCCGCAGGCATGCTGACAACGCCCAGTCCGGTAAACCTTGTAAAAATCAAGCAGAACAAGGTATTGGTAACCAGTGTAAGCAGACCGTTCAACAAAGGAATTTTCGTTCTCCCGATTGCATAAAATGACATGTTCAGAATGTATATCACACTGTGGCAAACCATTGCTATGCAATACCACATGAGCATTTTCGCGGTTAAATCAATATTTTCAGAAGAAAGATAGCTTCTTCCCCACCAGAAAATACCTCTTATAACCTCTTTGCTCAGCATGGCAAAGATAATTGATGACGGAATAATAAGGAAAAGAGCGCTTCTGATGCTACGTGTTATAACTTTTGAACATGACCTGTAATCCCTTCCGGCAAAATATCCGGCAAGGGTGGGCAGCATGACACCTCCGACAGCCACCGCAAATACACCGTACGGCAGCTGCCATGTGGTAATTGCAAAACGAAGACTTGTCAGCGACCCGTCGCTGTAGTAATTAGTAAACCCGGACAGGATTATCAGATTCAATTGCACTATGGAAGCTGAAAGCAAAGTTGGAACTGCAAGCTTGACAATTCTTCGAAAACCGGCGTCCTTATAATCTAATGAGAGCTTATATGATCTGAATTGTTCTCTGGACGAGTAGAATTGTATGAAAAAATAAATGCATGCACTTATCAGAACACCGACAGCAACTTTAACCACACCGTCAGCTGTACGGTTACCGAACATGATCATTGAAATAATGACGCAGATATTATATAAAACCGGTCCGAGCGATGCAGCTGTGAATTTCTTATAGGCGTTCAAAACACCGATTGAAAGCGCAGCCAGCATCATAAAAAACACCTGCGGGAAAAGCATTCTGGATACCGATGCCGCCAAAGCAACCGTCTGGGCAGACTTGTCACCTGAAAACAAAGGCAGAACAAAAGGGATTAACAACTCCCCGATCAAAACTGCAAACAACATTACAATTGCGGTGATATTAATGAAAATACTTACACTCTTCCAGGCATTTTTCTCTTTATTATTAAAAATCGCACCTGAAAGAGTCGGAGTGACAGCAGCCTGTATCGAGCCACCGACGAGCAGCTGATAAACAAGGTCCG
>CAZZCN010000107.1:0-5709 GCA_964652975.1 uncultured Oscillospiraceae bacterium
GGTGCCTCCTTGATGGTAAATTGTTTTTTCGAATTGAACAGCCAGATTATTGACTCCTTGACATCCAGTCCCTTTATATCCCTTATTGCCTTTGCATAGACGGTAATCTGTGACTGGTATCTTTTCTGCAAAATATCTCTGATCTCTTCTTCGCTTCCCCTTATATGATCTGTCTTATAGTCAATCAGGACAGCCTTGCCGTCTTCTTCGTACCAGCAGTCGATAATTCCCTGGACAAACGTGAAGTCTGCGGCGTCAAAACTCTTGTCTGCAAAAACTTCCGAGCATGCAAGCTTCAATGTAAATGGTATCTCTCTGAATACCTTGCTCCTATTCTCCTTTTGCTTCGCATATATTTTCTGTGCAAGGTCACTTGTATAATAAGCCTGGAACGCAGGTATTGACTTTTCGAGCTCGAAAGCCTCCTCCTTGGTAAACATGTTCATACCTTCCATGATCCGCAGCTGCTGGAATAATGTCTTTTCGTCAGGTGATACCATAATAGCATCCAGGTTTGCATATCTAAAAAAATTATGAACCGCTATGCCGATCTGTGGGCTTGTCAGAGCTTTCCCGTCATTGTCCGCTATTTTGTGAACTGTTGTGTTGATCCCTCTTATATTCTGTCCTTTGCTGTCGGTGGTTTCTAAATTGCTATCTTTAGAAAAAACATTCACAGTTCCTTCTGCCAGCTCTTCTTCCTTTTGTTGCTGCCTCTTAATCTCGCTAACCGATATTTTAAGAGGAGTCGAGGTAGCTCTTGCATTCGGATATTCATAGAAGAACTTGTTCCGGATTGCCTTGGTCACATTTGATTCAATTATTTCATTATCACTTGCTTTTACGTCGCGTTCTTCATTATCGTTTTTTGCAAACGATTCCAAAATCTCCAAGGGAGTTGTTGCATATGCACTCATTTGGTTTTTAGTCTCTGTCGTATTTATATTTTCGCTCGGTTTCTCGCTATCTTGTTCTAATATGCCTTGTCTGCTGCTTTCAGATACCATATTGGTATCTTTTATCAATGAGGCTTCGGCCAATATTTTTTGTGCGTTGATGATGCTGTCTTCGTAATTAACCGATCGCAGGCTCCATACCCTTCCGCGGGAAATTCTATCGCAAGAGTTATTGTCAGTATTGCTCGAAATGTCATTCGCATCATTGTCATGGCCATCGTATGACTGGTTGATCATTTCAGCATCATTCTCCGGGTCGGATGTATTAATGTCAAAAACCCTCATGTCGATCTCGGGATTCCCTGCAATGGACATGAAAACCCATTCTAGGGTGTTTTTCACTCCAAGCACAATGTGTGGAGGCAGTTTAAAGCTGTTCCACCCTTTATTGGTACTGTTAATATATTCGTCCATGTATTTATTTACACGAAAGTCAACATCCGCAAGTCCTTTTTTCTCTTTATGTTCTTCACTTTTATATGTTCCTGTGATATATAGCCGTCTCTTGGCGCGGGTCATACCTACATAGAACAGGCGCATCTCCTCTGCGAGCTCTTCCTTTCGCATCTCTTCCTTCATGGCATATACCAATGGAGTAGGATATTTGTACTGTTCAAGCACATTTACATAATCAAAACCTATTCCCATCTTCTCTGAAATGAGAATAGGAGCCTTTGTGTCTTTTGATGAAAGCTGCCTGTTGTTCCCGGCCAAAAATACGATTTCATACTCAAGCCCCTTGCTCCTGTGCATGGTTATAACCTTAACAGAGTCCGACAAGCTCTCCTGGGCACCAAATGGTGATGAATCCGGCGACTTTTGCCTTATATCCTGCATCAGTCTTACAAAAGAATGCAGATCTGAATGCCTGCTTTCATCAATTGATCTTACCCACTCGAGGAAATCCTCAAGTGACCTTATAACATCCTCTCCCTGTGGCATGGCTGCTGCATATGACATTAGCCCCGAGGTCTCAAATATGTTCTCTACCAGTTCGCTTACAGTGCTGTGCAAAAGGCTTTCGCGGATCTGACTTATCCGTTCATAAAAGTCTACGATTTTTTGTCTGATTGTCCCATCGTTTCCATTTTCTTTGTAGTGTTGCACGCATTCATAAAAAAACTTGAATCCCTTACCGAAAATTCTGATTTTGAGCATTTCCTCTTCGTCCAGGCTGCATTCAAAAAGCGGCGAGCTCAAAACGCCTGCCAGCGGTATGTCCTGCATCGGATTGTCCAGAACATAAAGCAGAGCTTCAATGACCTTGAGTTCGTATCTTTCAAGAAAAACCATGCTTTGGTCACAAGCATAAGGAATATTCATGGCTGCCAAGGCGTCTGCAAAAACACCGCAAATAGCCCCCGTTCTGCTAAGGATGGCAATATCCCCGGGCCTTTGTCCTTCTTTAGTAATAAGTCTCTTTATCTCGATAGCAACGCTTAAGGCTTCCTTTTCGTACTTTGTCAGCTCATCCTTTGCTATTGTCTCTGTTTTTTCTGCACCTGCGGCATCGGTTCCGGCCAGGGGGCTTTCATCTCCATTGACATTGATGCCGTTTTCGTCTTCGTTAACTGCCGCATCATCACTGCTAAATTCGGTATCGCCTGATGGTTTGTATAAAGAATCAGATTCCCCTGTGTTCTGGCTTGATATTCCGCTACTGTCCTCATATTCATTTGAATTTTTGTCTTTATTTTCAGCTTTAGGCGAAATGTCTGTCAGAAATATTTCAATTAATGGACTCATGTGGCCTTTCGTGATTCCCGGGCTGATTATTTGCTCGGTGGGAAATACATCTTCCTGAACAATGCCTGGCTTTTCAGCATCCTGTTGTAAAGCTTCCTGCGGCTTTGTTGCCTGATTTATTGTCTCTTGGAGCTTGGTATCATCTTCTTCCTGCCCTATGGTAAAAGCATGATCAATATTGTAATCTATCTCCCCCGCCTCTTTGCTCATTATGCGGCAGAAAACTTCGTTCACAGCTTCGAGTATAATATCCGAGCTTCGAAAATTCCTGTTCAGTTCGAAAACCGTTCCAATCGAGTCAATTGCTGTATCTACGGCTTTACCGGGTGTTTGTGTTTTATGGGCCGACTCATTATCAGTATCTTTTTTAGCTGTTTCTTCTACTGAAAGGTTCTCTGGATTTTTGAATAAATCGTACTTGCCCATGAAAATTTGGGGCTTGGCATGTCTGAACTTATAAATGCTTTGTTTTACGTCGCCCACCATGAAAGAATTGCTAGTTGAAACAAGCTGTAGAATCGCCTCCTGGATACTGCTGGTGTCCTGATATTCGTCAATATATATCTCCTTGAACTTATCCTTGTAGTATTCACTCGCACCTTTCAGCCGCAATATCCGGAGCGCCAGATGCTCAAAGTCGCTAAAATCTATCATGTTGGCATTTTGTTTTACCTTTGTATATTCGCTGTCAAGTGCAAGTGCCAAATCCATGAAACATTCTATCGCCGGATACATTTCACGTATTTCTGACGTAATCTCGTCTTTTGTTTTTGTGAAGACAAATTTCCTGGCAAAGATAAAGTCCTGGGAATAGGTTTTCGTTCCAAAGTCACCTGTGGTGTAGTAAATCAGTTCGGTAAAATGCGTCTTGAACAAACTCCAGAATTCAATTTTCTCAAAGGAATCGCTGGCAGGGTACATTCTCAGCTTGGGAACTGCCGGTGTCTTCATAAAGTGGGTATGCAAATCATCCCATGTAAGATTTTCTTTTTCTAGAAGCCCGAACATTTCCTCCATGTGAATGACAAATGCCCTGAAAGCATCGTTTGCATCACTGTTTTTCTGCAAGTTAGCCTTGTTCTCCTTGTAAAATGCAATATCCTTGCCAAGATATCCTTTTATATCTGCAAGTCCCATCTTTGCTATCGCAACCCTTAGGCCAAGGCTTTCAAGTATGGATTTGAAGCATTGTGAATTGTCAAAATCATCAATCACTTCATGGATAACTCTCTTTTGCTGCTGCACCCATTCCTCATAATCTGGCATGCTTCTCAGGAAATGGTAGAATTGTATTATCAGGTCTTTGGCCGATCTGTCTGATCGAAATCCGCTATATGCATCGACAAGTAAAAGAAATGCTCTTGAAGCTTCGCTTTCAGGGCTCTCATCACATTTTATGTACTCCATTTCAAATAATTCATCCAACGCACCTGCCAGCAATAATCCTGACTCCTGCGGATCTGCGATTCTAAACCCCGGTTCAAGGAGAAGGTCACCGTTTTCGTCTATCGCGTCGTAGTAGAAATTCCTTATTACCTCAAGGCAAAAAGAGTGTATGGTCGAAATATTGCTTTGCCCCAGATAGGTTATCTGCCTGGAAATGAATCTTTTATTATCGGGCTTAGCAGTTTCCGCAAGAGATTTTCTTAGGTTTTTCTCTATTTTTTCGCGCATGTTTTTTGCGGCGGCATCTGTAAAAGTCATGACAAGCACGTTTCTTATATCCAGTTCGCCCCTTATAATGCGTCCGACGATACGCTCAGTCATAACACTGGTCTTGCCGGATCCCGCAGCAGCGCTGACCAGGATGTTGCCACACTTTGCGTCAATGACTTTTTGTTGTTGGACGGTAGGTTTCATTATTCTAATCACACTCCTTTGCAATTGTTTCGATAAACACATTCGCCTTTTTGAGTGCTTTCCCGTCTTCGCCTGTCTTTCCAGGCAAAGCGTCCAAAATCAGTGGCTCGTCAAATGTCTGTTCGAATCCGCAGATTGCCGAATAATCGCAATAGATGCAAGGTAGCTGCTTTCCTGCTATTTTTCTAGGTCTAATGTCGTATTTGCCGTTTAAAAGGTTGCCGGTAAGCTGTTCCATCTTTTGGACTGCGAATCTGCTGGCAAGAAGCAAGTTGGCAGAATCCAGACCGGGACCCTTAAGTCTATATGCTTTTAACAGCTTGTCTGCATGGTCCTCCCTGATCTTTGAAGGTGTCATGTCCTCATATTTGATAATCGGTCGTGAAAACTGTAAATATGCCGCATCTTGAGGCAGCTTATCCGGATTTTCCTGGTGATAGGCGGCTATATAGGCAAGCAGCTGCATTGAAAGCCCCTGGTACCACATGTCAAAATCCACTGACTTGTCTGCGCTCTTATAGTCGATAACCCTGAAATAGTCACCACATGAATCGACTCTGTCAACAATTCCGTTGAAAAACACATCCGGAAGTCCCGGTATTTGTATTTTGATGGCATTTCCGTTGTCCTTGGAAAATTTCCACTCAAGTCTTTCCGGTATAAAGTCCTCATATTCAATTTTGCCAAATATTGCTTTGAGCGTCGAGGCAGCGATATTAACAGCTCTTCTCCCCCTTGCGGCCTTGTTTCCATTTTCGAGGAAAGTGTCATATCGCTCATCTGAGCAAAAATCCCTCATTTTCGCTTCTGCAAAACAGGTAAAATCCATATTCCGGTATTTTTCTATCACTTTTTCCTTGTCTTGTGGTGACTGTACCGAGTTGAAATCCGTTATAAAATCCTTGATGCAGTTTTCGGCAATCCCATGAAGCAGACTTCCTGCATCCGTCTCTTGTACATCCCAGGTAACCCGAGGCTGCAGCCTCAGAAGGTAGGTCATCAGATGGGAGTAGGAGCAGCTGCTGTAGGTCTCGAGCTGCGAGACGCTCATTTTGACAGGCTCTCTGTAGCATTCAAGCATATCGGCTCTTTCGAGTCCAATCTTGCGTTTCGACTTTTTGGCAATCGAGCGCAGTCTTTGAATTTT
>CAZZCN010000107.1:5809-8149 GCA_964652975.1 uncultured Oscillospiraceae bacterium
TCTGCTTGTAAGTGAGTTAACGGCACTGGTTTTGCTGTATATCTGCAGGTCAAGAGGCGATACTTCCGACGGGTCTTTTTTGTAGGCAACCTCACAGATCCCCGTGAATGACTCGCGCACAAAGGCTATCACGCTTGACTCCTGCTCCCTTGCCTTGGGGCATGTAAGGTATATTCGCTCTTTCGGAAGAGTAAGAAATGTAAATGTCAAAAACTGGTCTTCGTATACCTTGTCCGACAATACAGAAGGGATTTCAACGTTAAAATATTGTGAAAACACCTGTCTGTCACGATCCTTTAAAATTCCCTCCGGAGGTGTTTTAGGTGGGTAGGCCTCCTGGCTGAGTCCTATCACAAAAAGGATTTTGGGGGATTTGTTGGTTATCTGCTTTATCTGTGAAAAATTCACCTGGTCAACCGATGAGGGTATGGTGCCTGCAAATGCACTCTCCATGCCGCTCATCAAGATACCCCGGAAGTCCTTGAACGTAAGTGTGGTCTCCCCTCCTATCTCTCTAGTCTGGTCAAGTAGATGTAAAAGTTCATTCCATGCTTTTACAAGTGCTGTTGCACCCTCATCTTCTCCCTTGCCCAGAAGGTCTTTGCTGAAATTTTCGATTTTGGATTCTATATCTTCATTAATCAGAAAGTTATGCAATGCATTGCAATAATCCCCGGCGGTTTTGCAGTCAGAAATTTGCTTTTCGAACTCAAGAACATTTTTAAATGCAGTGTTGCGGTATCTCAGTAACTCCTGTCCCTTAAAATCTGTCCTTTCATCAAGCCCCTTTGCGTTTTGCTCCATGTTATCTGGCTCCATGCTCATTTCATTGCAGAAGCGAGCATCATTAAAAAGCTGATTTTTCCATTTTATCCTGTTTGCTATAAGAAACGTCTCGAACTCATCAACTTCCCGGGCAGCCATTCCACTAAAACCACTTCGCAGAAAGCAGATCACCGAAGCGTGAGACCATTTATATATAACCAGGTCTGTAAGTGATGATATCAGCCTTCCCAGAGCAGTCTTCGCAAGAGATTTCTTGTCGTCGACAAAGATTGGTATTCCCGCCTGTCTGAAAATAGCGCTTACAATCGGTATGTACCCTGAGATTTCTGTCGCCATGACTGAAATATCTCTGTACCTGAAGGACTCCCCGGATACAAGACGCTTAATCTCGCCGGCAACAAGGCTTATCTCCTCGCGTTTTGACATTGCATTAAAAATATTTACACGTTTCTCTTCGCCATCCGCCAAAAGCATCGGAACCGGTGCCTGATTCTTAAGACATTCTCCAAGGTGCTCAAATGCGGCAGCCCTTTGTGAAGGTACAAAAACGGGTTCGCCATAAACCGAACCTGATCTGACAAGCTTTGCGTATGTTTTCGTGCCTGCATAGAAGAAATCCTTGTGATATGACTCCTTGTCAATATCCATGCAGTTTTTGTCACATGCTATGGTGATTACAATCTCACAGCATTCCTGCAAAGCGTTTATAAGAGCGAACTCCGCAGGTGTAAAATTACGAAACTGGGCAAATCCAACAATCCAGATCCTGGTTCCGATAAGCCACTCGAGTCTGTCAAATGGCCATTGTACGGTGTTCGTTCTTTTCATATTGACAAGAGTATTTATTATGTTTGTAGTGGATATGTAATTGTCTTGAGGATCCGTAAGGTCTGTTCCAGCAAGCGCCTTTTCGTATTCCCGCATAAGAATAGAGAGTTCCTTCGCCTTTTGTGCACTGACCCTGTCCTCTATTTCAAATGATGCTTTTTCGAGACTGTCCGCTCCAATCAACACACGGTTTAATTCGCCCATGACGGAAATGATCTGTGCAACAAACCCCGGGCGCTTGCAAAGATTCCTGTACAGTTCGAATTTATCTGCATTTTCACTTAGTATTCTATAGACTAGCATCGTTTTGCCGATGTCATCTATATATTTACGTGGTGTTCTACCTGTTTCGCCCAGTATTTGATAGCAAAGTCTGCTAAAGGAAAAGACCTGGGTCTGCATCATGCCTTTTGCCTGTGTCCTGGTAAGATATTCGGATTCCATATCCATTTTGGATGTTTCGGGCACTAGCAATATAGCTCTTCTGTCAGAGCCTGTCTCGCTTAATTCTCCAATTTGCCTTAGACACTCTTCGGTGAGATCTTTTAGTGATTCACCGTACAGAATTTTCACTCCCATATCAAATCCTCAGGGGTTTTCAGACTTTTCCCATCGTGTGTAAAATCACCTCTTCTATCGTTTTGACAGGCACAATCTCAAGCCTTTTCTTTACACTTTCCGGTAGTTCCTCGATATCGAAGCGGTTGCTAAACGGGATAAGGACTT
>CAZZCN010000108.1:0-8143 GCA_964652975.1 uncultured Oscillospiraceae bacterium
GCCAACCGATGTGCTTTCATTTCCGATGTTCGAGGATATTGGAAATGATGAAATACTCAGCAACAAAGATAATAGTGATTGCAACGAAGTGCTAAAGGCAAAAAAAACTAGCACCAGAATTTTAACTAGAATCCCCACAAACCAGATTTTTATAACCAGCAAAAATACCAAGGAGGCAAATTTCGGCGATATTGTGATATCATTAGAAAAGGCACTTGAACAATCACAGGAATATGGTCACAGTTTCGAACGCGAAGTGGCATTTTTGACCGTACACAGCGTCCTTCATTTATTAGGATATGACCACATAGAGGCCAAAGACGAGAAGAAGATGATTAAAAGGCAAAAACAGATAATGACAGAAATTGAGACAGAGCTAACAATGAACAACCTATAGCAAGATATGGCATAAACACAGATAACAAAATCACAGCTTCAAATATATTCATGATAACGACCGCTTTAACAATATGATGAACTGATACTTATCAGTAAGTAAAAACAAAAAAGGAAATAGGTGAAATAGTGAATAAAACAGATAATAAAACTGAAAAGAAAACAGATAGTAAAACAATAACAAACGATAACAACTTCAAATCCGGATTCGTCGCCATCATCGGAAGACCTAATGTAGGCAAGTCAACCTTGCTCAATACGCTTTCTGAGATGAGGCTTGCAATCGTTTCATCAAAGCCACAGACGACAAGGCATAATATCAAGTTGATATTAAACGAGGAAGACTCCCAGATAATTTTTACCGACACTCCGGGAATTCATCTACCCAAGACAAAGCTTGCCAAGAAAATGGTTGACCTTGCATACGAAGCACTAAGTGATGCGGATGTTCTTTTACTTATGATTGATGCAACCAAGCCAAAGATATCCTTGATCGAAACTAAGTGCTGCGAACTTGCACAGAAGTTCAAGAAAAAAGTCATCCTTATAATCAACAAAGTCGATCTGATACCTAAGGAGGACCTTTTCCCTATAATAACCAAATACTCCGGTATGCACTCTTTCGATGCGATAATTCCTATTTCGGTGAAGGATGATGATGGCATAGATATATTAAAAAAGGAGATAATCAAGCTTTTGCCCGTCGGTCCTCAGTATTTTCCGGAAGACGCAATAACCGACCAGACGGAGAGGGGAATTACTTCAGAACTCATCAGGGAGCAGATCCTGCGATTCACATCACAGGAGATACCTCACGGTACCGCAGTCGAGATTGAGAAGTTTGTAGAATCCGATAACGAAGAGGACGAAAGCGAGTCCATCGTCAGAATCAGTGCCGTAATATACTGCGAGCGTGACTCCCACAAGAAGATGCTCATCGGCAAAAACGGCGAAATGATTAAAAGAATCGGCACCCATGCACGTAAAGAGATTGAAAAGCTCCTTCAAAGCAAGGTTTTTCTTGAATTGCATGTCAAGGTGAGGGAAGACTGGCGCAACTCGCATGCGATTCTGACCAATCTTGGATACAAGTAAAACTAGAAAAATGGGTAATGTACGAGTGAAGACCATTTGCGTTTTTATGATTAAGCAAAAATCACATATACATTTTATTATTTGACTTAAGTATTTATTTTTACTAATCAATTTATTTTATTATAAATTATAAGGGGATGCATATTTTGAGTTCGATGCTTGTTAAGGGGATTGTTGTCAGAGAAGTCATGTACAGTGATTACGACAAAATTTTAACAGTACTCACACGGGACCATGGTCTGATAACCATATCGGCCAAAAGCGCCAGAAGACCCGGCAGAAATATGCTGTTATCGACCTCGGTTCTGTCTTTTTCAGAATTCGAAATTTCCGGCAGCGAATCAACACGATATTTTCTAAAAAGCGCCAATGTAATCGAGTCATTCCAGAAAATAAGAACTGATGTTGTACTTTTAACGTATTGCGCACATTTGCTCGATCTGGTTTTGGATTCCATGCACGACGTATCATCTGCAGATGACATCTACACTCTATTACTTTACACACTATATACAATCTCCAAGGAAAATGCGGATTTTAAAATCATCATACACACGTTTGAACTCAAGCTGCTTTTCGTGCTGGGGTTCATGCCAGTTCTGGATGTCTGCGCCGAATGCTCTAAAGACCTCAAGGAATTGATTGCGAACAATGAGACTTTTATATTCAGCTTCACACAGTGCGGACTCTGCTGCGAAAACAGTGCCTGTATTCCGAATTCAAGAGATTATATTAAAATATCAAAGCCCACGCTGCAATGCATCATTTATATTGCTGAGTCAACATACGAAAAACTCTATTCATTCAAGCTGGAAAAGTGCTATGCAAATGAACTTGCCGCTTTGTCGACGAGGTATATATGCGAGCGGTTGGATAGGTGTTATACGAAATTAAACATGTTAGACGATATAGGGAATTTTTGTTAAAAATCATCATGGTTATAAATAATATATATTATTTATAACCATGATATACTACAAAAATTAATCATTAACTAAAATATATATTGCGGTAAACTTTTTGTAGAAAATAGTTGCTAATTGGTTATATATAATATACACTATTTATAACGGAGGCAGATATATGATACGACCAGCGTACTTGCAAGAAATAAAGAAAAAAATTATTTTATCAGAACATGGAAGTGTGTTTATCCCTTCTGATTTTTTTGATATTACTGATGCGGTAAAAGTTAATGTATGCTTATCAAGACTTGAAAAAGAAAATACTATTCGAAGAATTCTTCGTGGAGTTTATGAATATCCAGAATACAATGATTTCATAGGTGAGTATATAGCACCTTCACCAGATAAGGTTGCTAAAGCTTTGGCAAGAAACTACGGCTGGACAATTGTTCCATGCGGAGATACTGCGCTCAATCTGCTTGGCTTATCTACACAGGTTCCTGCTGTATGGTCTTATGTAAGCGATGGTACTTATAAAAAATATAAGTTTGATAAAATTACTATCAATTTCAAAAGAACAACAAACAAAGAAATATCAAAGATAACATATAAAGCAGCATTGGTTATTCAAGCATTAAAGGCATTAGGAAGTGAAAAGATTAACGCAGCTGTGATTAAGAAAATCTCAAGCAGAATAGATGAATATGAAAAGAAAAATATGTTAATAGAGACAAAACACGCAACAGCTTGGATATATGAAATCATAAAAGAAATTTGCAAGTGAGGTAGACTATGAATAATATTGCTAAATTGCCCATTAAAGACCGCGACGCTCTATTTCGAAATACCGCTCACAATATGGGAATGAGCGAGGCAATAATTGAAAAAGACTTTTGGGTATGTTTTATACTGGATTATCTATTCAATAAATGCAAATGGAAAAACAATCTCGCCTTTAAAGGTGGTACAAGTCTTTCAAAATCCTTTGGGTTAATTGAACGATTTTCTGAGGATATTGATCTTATTCTCGATTGGTGTATTTTAAGTTACGGTAAAGATGAACCTTGGAATGAGCGTACCTTTTCGAAACAGGATTTATTTAATAAAGATGCAAATATTCGTGCAGTAGAATTCTTGAAAAATGAATTTGTACCTGCAATAACAAAAGATATTGAGAATGAATTAAATATCGAAATTCATTTTTATACCGACATTGAGGATGAGCAAACAATAAATTTTGCTTATCCAAACAGCTTTACAGATAAATCTATTACTCCAGAAATACGTCTTGAAATTGGTGCGCTTGCTGCGTGGACTCCCGCAGCAATAAAACAAATAACTCCTTATGCTGCTGTTGAATACACGCATTTATTTTCTAAGCCAACAACAGAGGTTTTAACTGTATTGCCCGAACGCACATTTTGGGAAAAGATTACAATTTTACATCGCGAAGCAAATCGACCCAAAGATAAAGAATTTCCCGCTCGGTATTCACGTCATTATTATGACCTTTATTGTATAGCTAACTCTGATATAAAAGCAAAGGCGATTTCAGACAAAGAACTTCTTACAAAAGTAGTCGTATTTAAAGAAAAATTTTACCGCTGTCCTTGGGCAAAATATGATGAAGCTAAGGTTGGAACTATAAAATTATTACCACCGCTATATAATCTCGCCGAATTAGAGGATGATTATAAGCATATGCAAAATATGATTTTTGGAAACAAACCCACCTTTACTGAAATGATGAAGGTGATTGAGCAATTGGAACGAGATATTAATGCCCTATAAAGAGTTGCACAAATCATAAACCGTATAAATCATATCAAAATCGTCGGGCACAATATCCACCAAAAAACTCAGACAGGTCGTTTTTGAGCGCTTTTTTGCTTTCGGGGTACACAACGTTCCATTCACGTGGGAACAGTGTCTGGTATTCTGGGATTTTGTATCTGTCATCAATCAACAGGATAAATCCTCTGTCTGTGTCTGAGCGGATGACACGGCCGGCGGCCTGCAAAATCTTATTGAAGCCGGGGAAACGATAAGCATAATCGTATCCGTTGCCGAAAACCGATGAATAATAATCTTTTATAATCTCCTGGACAATGTTTCTCTGAGGTAGACCAACACCGACAATTACAACTCCTGATAGACTTTCGCCGACAAGGTCGATACCTTCACCGAAAATTCCGCCAAGCACTGCAAAACCAACAAGCGTGCGACCGGTGTTTTGAGCGAATCTGCCCAAAAACTCTTTCCTGTCCTTTTCACTCATCTTCCTGGATTGTAAGATTGTCTCGTAGGTTTTGCATGAATTACAGTTAATATTACCATTGTCGTTTTTATTGCGGTTACCGTTACTGTCGCCGATATTTTTGCCGACAATATTACTATTTCCGTTGTTTTTGACATTACCATTAATGTTGCTATCACTATTAACATTACTATTATCAGCACAACTATATCTTTTAATTCTGCTATCTCTACTATCGCTGCTTATATTATTGTTATTATTATGAGTGTTAGTAGTAGATTTCATATTTGAACCATAAAGATTTTCTGCTTTCTCTTGAAACTGAGAATGTAGACTTTGCATGTAATCGAATGAAGGGGAGAAGACAATATAGTTTCCCTCCTTGCAAGAAGTTGCGGCAATAATCATGTCAACGATTGCGGGCATCGATGTCGACCTGTCGTTATACTTGACGGAAAGGTCCGTAATCGCGCCAACCCAGAGGTTTTCGGCGGGAAAAGGCGAGTCGAAATGAAGATTGTTGATATCGTAATTATTCTCGCCGGAGTTGTCCTTGAAAAGGTTAAGGAAATACTCGGCAGGCTTTAATGTTCCAGAAAAATACACCGTGGAATTCTTGCCGTTGTTAAGTTTGGAAATCTGCTTTGACGGATTCAAACAGCGCAGAGACATATCGAAATTTTGTAAGTCAACAGGCATAACCTGACCTTGATTTCCATTTGGTTTTCTATAATCTTGCTTCGTAGGCTTCTTTGCAGTTATCAAAAGAATGTAGGAATCATCAAAAAACTCTCTGACGACTTTAATAAAAAACTTAGCGGCAAAAAACAGATCCTTTAATTCGTTTTTCTGACTTCCGGCGGCAGCTTCGTCGATATCCACCTTTAAACCCAGAACCAGTTCATCAAGAAGCTTTACAAGATATCTCGGTGCCTTGCGGGAAGCGCAAATATTTTCGACTTTGAACAATTCTTTACGAGGGATTGATTTGTCAAAAGTTTCAGCACTGTCGTCACAGGATGCGAAAAAATCCGAAAGATGGATGAAATAATCATTTATCTTAAGAGCGGCATCCTGCGTTTTCGCGGAAAGGAACGGTAAAAGATGCCCGATGCTGTAAAGATTCGCGCGAGTAAAAGAAGTGCTGTACATTTCATTAACGCGGTCCGGTAGGTTATGCGCTTCGTCGATCAAGAAGGTCAGCCGGTAAGGGTCTTCGAACATGAACCGCTCGAGCATGACCCTCGGGTCGAAAACATAGTTATAATCACATATTATAATGTCGCAGAACAAGGCCATATCCAGACTTATTTCAAAAGGGCAAACCTCAAACTTTTTTGCAACTTTCTGGAGAACTGCAAAGTCGACGGTGTTTACCAGATAAAGTTCTTTGATTGCTGCCTTGGAATTTTCGTAATATTTAACTGCATACGGGCACAGTGTTGTGTCGCAGTAGATATCCTTGCACAGGCAGATTTTCTCCTTTGCAGCGATTTGTATGCTTTTAACGATGAGCCCTTGTTCATTAAGGTCCCTAAGCGTTTTCTTTGCGACCTCTTGTGTGGAGGTCTTGGCAGTAAGATAAAACGTATAGTCGCTCAAATTTTCGGGGATGGATTTGATGGCGGGATAAAGTGCGGAAATGGTTTTGCCTATACCGGTGGGTGCCTGGACAAAAAGGGGCTGTTTTCTTTTTATCGAAGTCAGAACGGCCTGCATAAGCTCTTTCTGGCCGTTTCTTAAAAATGAGTAGGGGAATTTCATCGCTTTTATCGAATCGTCGCGAAGAATCTCATATTCGTTGACGTTCTTGCATATGTCAACAAATTGTGCGCAGGTATCGTTCAAAAACGCCTTCAAATCGGCAAAAGAGAAGTCCTCGCTGAAGTACCTTACCTTGAACGATCCGGTCAAAACATATGCAACCGTGACCTTGATGGATGCATCGGACAGCTCGTTTTCGAGCAAAAAAAGATACGCGTAGATTCTTGCCTGTGCCATATGGAGAATGTCCGCATTGCCTGGAAAATGAGCGCTTGCGTTTAGAATGCTTTTGATTTCAATGACTTCATAACTCTTAATATCAGACTCTGTTATTATGTCGGCTCTGCCTTGTATGAAAAATTTGACCGGTGGCGATATATGGACTGTTTTAAGCGAATACTCGGACATGACCTTGCGGTCGGTATATTTACTTCTATATGCTTCGATGAAACGGCTGTGAATGGAATTCGGTGATATGTCGGGATTAACTGATGATACGCCCCCAAGACCGCCGTGACGGTATACATATCCGACAAAATCCCTGACGCTTAAATGAAAAGCGCTCAGGGAGTCCTCCGGTTCGTTATCATTGCTATTTGAATTTCGCATATTAGGCTTGATTCCCATTTTTATCCCTCAAAAAATCTATTAAGTACCATCTGTAAATTATACTTTATCACAAAGCTTTATAAAAGGTGCAAAATAAGAAAAAACCACCCGGTAAAAGGTGGTTTTGTTCTGATTTAAGAATTAGGCAATAGCAAACTGATTTATGTAATATTAACTAAAAGATAAGAGACAGTTTGCCGAATGTGTTTTTATGCAAATTATTAAAAACGCAATTTACTATGCAACGCAGGTGCCTTGTCCCTTGCCCATACTGCCTTGTCCCTGGCCGCCTTGTCCTTTGCCCATACCGCCTTGTCCTTGTCCCTGACCGCCGCCGTTACGTGCTCCGTTACCGCTTCCGCTGCCGAACCCTGCGCCGTATTTCTGACCGATTTTTGCGGATCCTGTGCCGTCACAGTTAGCTGAATTTTCTTCAAGTGCTTTGAGAATTACATCAGCTTGCTCTCTTGTCATGGTCTTGTCTGCAACTCTTTTCTCCAGTGCATCCTTTTTGATCTGCAGATTCTCATCGATGAACTCCTGTTGTTTACCTGCTTCTTTTGCAATAGTTCCATAGGTCTTGCCGGTCTCTTGTCTTTCTTCGATAACCTGCTCAACAGTTTTTCCTGTAAGGCCTGCAGCCGCTTCTGCCGGTGTCTTATAAACTGAAGCTGCAAATGCTACAGCTGATGTTGCTCCAATTGCCATCACAATTGCCCCGGCTACCAAGATTTTTTTCATGTTCTTCATTTTCTTTTCCTCCTCTTTCTTGTCTGTCAAATTTGTTTGCTCAGACGCTTCTTTCTTTTGTATACTATCTGAAAATTTATTTTTCAGACTAGCTACATTTTCATAATAGTCTGATTTTATGTTTTATTTGTGTTTTAAATAATGAATATTGATGTTTTTATCTGATGTCTTTGAATGGTTTTTATTTTTCATCAATTAACTTTTGAATGTCGACTTTGACAACTGAGAATTCAAGCCCGTTATCCTCGCAGAAAGTCTTGATAACTGATGATGTATCACCAATAGGCTTGCCCAACACAGATTCGATTGCCTCCTTTTTGACGCCGATCGCCAGAACCTCTTTAAATGTGGTTTTGCCTTTTACAAA
>CAZZCN010000109.1:0-7956 GCA_964652975.1 uncultured Oscillospiraceae bacterium
AAAATTATACTATACAGAAATATTGGCTAGCCAATCAGGCAAACCATCAGTAGATAGACCAAATGCATTGAGAATGTCTCTCTGTTTCTTGGTTATAGGTGAAAGAAGTTTTTTACCATCACGTGTAAAGACATATTTAATCTTACGAAGTTCCTTCAGCACCGCGGAAAAGCTTAACCCGGTATCAGACAGATATGCTCTAAGCTTGTTCTGCATGCAGGACCGCACAATCAGTGCAAAGAATGCTACGAACATCTTGCCTTCTGCCGTCTCGTCACTGTGACAGTGAAGACGTTTCATGTCGAGCTCGTTCTTCAGGTCGTCGAATGACTTTTCCACAACATCTCGCTGGCGGTACGTCATAAGCACTTCAAGAGAAGACGCCTTGAAATCCGTCTCCACAATTATGAAGAATCCCAGGCGCAATATGATTGCATTTATTTTCTCATTATCACGGATGAATCCTACTCCGCCATCCTTGCTGCGATTGATTTTGAAATATCGGTCGTAGTGCAGGTTTCTTGCAGGTGGTTCCGACATTTCACTCAGTGCGCTTTCACGGCGTTCAATCTCGTCAAAGAGCATCTCCTCTTCAGTGGCAGCTTTGGCTGGATTGTAATAGATATGCGCTTTTACGCGCATGCCGAAGTCACTGCGTATGACAGACAATGAATAAGGGAGGTTTTTGCCAAGCCTGCACTCGGAGCGGCCTACAATCTGACTGCGGTACTTGTCAATGAGTTCCCTAGCGAACTGATTTGAATTCGGGACACTTATGATAAACCTGGTGCCCGCATCGGTCATGAAGCGCAGGTTGTCCGCTGTGAAAAACCCTCTGTCCATAACATACTTGGTTCCCTTGCATCCAATAAGTTCGTTGTCACGGAGCATGTATTCCAGATGTGTCTTGTCCGGTACACTTCCGGGATACACACAGTAATACAATGGAAGCATGCTTTCCTGTCCGTAGTACATTGCAAAATTAAGCTGCGGCAAGCTTTCCTTGTCCCTGTTATACCCCCACTCCAAGGCCTCTATCCCTTTGGAATAAGATGATACAGACGTTACGTCATATGCTATGTATTCGGCTGGGTTTTTTGCATAAATCCATGTTCTAAAAAAATCCATTCTGGATTTGTAGTCTATTGCCTGAAAGACACGGCTTATATCAGCAGATCCAAGTCTTACATTGCCATGCGGGTGCACTTCATCATACCAGTCTTCGTAATAAGACATTACATTGCCTTCACACAGCATGTATTCAGCCAAAGCTATAATTTGGTCGGAATGCTTGTCAAATTTTTTCTTCATAATCTCAACAAGTCCCATTTCGTTTAGCAACCCGTCAAGTGCATATGTGACACCAAAACTTTTTATGGACTCTATTTCTATTGATTTAGCCTGGTCGTCGGAAGAAGCATATATTTCGTAATAGTTCCTATTTGGGATTAGCATGCCGGTTACCTTGTCAATTTTACCGATGGAAACCCTGTCATTGGTTGGTTTTCCTTTCTCGTTTCGGTAAATCCGGGTTATATGATATGCATATGTTGTGTCCTGACTCTTGTATTTAACGATTCCGCGTTCGGGTAAAGGCACCTGCTGGTTTTTGTATAAAGCCATATAAATTCCCTCCGTCAAAGTATAGTATAATTATACTATACATTCGCAGATAACCTAAATTCCCGCAAAATTATACTATACAGAAATATTGGCTAGCCAATCAGGCAAACCATCAGTAGATAGACCAAATGCATTGAGAATGTCTCTCTGTTTCTTGGTTATAGGTGAAAGAAGTTTTTTACCATCACGTGTAAAGACATATTTAATCTTACGAAGTTCCTTCAGCACCGCGGAAAAGCTTAACCCGGTATCAGACAGATATGCTCTAAGCTTGTTCTGCATGCAGGACCGCACAATCAGTGCAAAGAATGCTACGAACATCTTGCCTTCTGCCGTCTCGTCACTGTGACAGTGAAGACGTTTCATGTCGAGCTCGTTCTTCAGGTCGTCGAATGACTTTTCCACAACATCTCGCTGGCGGTACGTCATAAGCACTTCAAGAGAAGACGCCTTGAAATCCGTCTCCACAATTATGAAGAATCCCAGGCGCAATATGATTGCATTTATTTTCTCATTATCACGGATGAATCCTACTCCGCCATCCTTGCTGCGATTGATTTTGAAATATCGGTCGTAGTGCAGGTTTCTTGCAGGTGGTTCCGACATTTCACTCAGTGCGCTTTCACGGCGTTCAATCTCGTCAAAGAGCATCTCCTCTTCAGTGGCAGCTTTGGCTGGATTGTAATAGATATGCGCTTTTACGCGCATGCCGAAGTCACTGCGTATGACAGACAATGAATAAGGGAGGTTTTTGCCAAGCCTGCACTCGGAGCGGCCTACAATCTGACTGCGGTACTTGTCAATGAGTTCCCTAGCGAACTGATTTGAATTCGGGACACTTATGATAAACCTGGTGCCCGCATCGGTCATGAAGCGCAGGTTGTCCGCTGTGAAAAACCCTCTGTCCATAACATACTTGGTTCCCTTGCATCCAATAAGTTCGTTGTCACGGAGCATGTATTCCAGATGTGTCTTGTCCGGTACACTTCCGGGATACACACAGTAATACAATGGAAGCATGCTTTCCTGTCCGTAGTACATTGCAAAATTAAGCTGCGGCAAGCTTTCCTTGTCCCTGTTATACCCCCACTCCAAGGCCTCTATCCCTTTGGAATAAGATGATACAGACGTTACGTCATATGCTATGTATTCGGCTGGGTTTTTTGCATAAATCCATGTTCTAAAAAAATCCATTCTGGATTTGTAGTCTATTGCCTGAAAGACACGGCTTATATCAGCAGATCCAAGTCTTACATTGCCATGCGGGTGCACTTCATCATACCAGTCTTCGTAATAAGACATTACATTGCCTTCACACAGCATGTATTCAGCCAAAGCTATAATTTGGTCGGAATGCTTGTCAAATTTTTTCTTCATAATCTCAACAAGTCCCATTTCGTTTAGCAACCCGTCAAGTGCATATGTGACACCAAAACTTTTTATGGACTCTATTTCTATTGATTTAGCCTGGTCGTCGGAAGAAGCATATATTTCGTAATAGTTCCTATTTGGGATTAGCATGCCGGTTACCTTGTCAATTTTACCGATGGAAACCCTGTCATTGGTTGGTTTTCCTTTCTCGTTTCGGTAAATCCGGGTTATATGATATGCATATGTTGTGTCCTGACTCTTGTATTTAACGATTCCGCGTTCGGGTAAAGGCACCTGCTGGTTTTTGTATAAAGCCATATAAATTCCCTCCGTCAAAGTATAGTATAATTATACTATACATTCGCAGATAATTCAAGCATTATTTTTGAAAAAAGCCACTGTTTTCAGTGGCTTGAGGTTCGTATTGTATAATTTTTTCGGGAGTTTAGGTTAATAAACCTGAAGATTCAGGCTAATCAACTATCTGGATGGTGCCTCCAAAACAAGAGCCTCAAACGCTGATATAACAGCATTTGAGGCTTTTTGATACCCAGAATTCAAAAAACGAGAAAACAGTAAAAAATGGTAGGTTTTGGAACCTCTTGGTCGTTCCATTGTAATACCATTGTAATACGCTTGGTATACATAAATGAACATAGAAGTCTTATAACAGAAATACCGAATTATTTACAATCTTGTCTTAACGTTCCATATCCCCTGATTTTTTAGCTTTTAAGGTTTTCAAAATATCGTCTGCATTTGATTTTGTAGTAGCACCAGGGTAGTTTTTCTCAAATTTTAAAAGAAGATCTTTAGATTCATTTTCTTCTTTTCGTATTGCCCCGAATATTTCCGTATAATTTCCATTTTTAAGCGTATTTTCAATAAATACTTTTGAATCTTGTGGAATTTCATCCCATCCGCCATAAAGATTATTTACTGCTTTATCAATTTTTTCTTTTGTGATTGCTTCGCCACGAGCCTCATGTTCTGCTAATATTCCGATAATATCAGACAAATCATTTTTGTATTTTCTACCGGAACACAATTTCATAGCAATTAAATATTCTGCGGATACACAGCGTACTTCAACAATATTTGAATATGTCCGGTAATACACTGAAAATTCATTGAGCTTCTCCGAATATGAAGATGTCTTCATAAAATCGGCGTTCAACCACCCATTAGGTAAACAAAATTTATCGCTTACACGATTAATAGCTTCTTTCATTGTGGTTGAAGCTTTAATAATGGCATCAACATCCGTTGTCATATCGCGAAAATCGTAGTTTGCAAGAACTGCAGCACCGCCTATCAAAATAATTTCTGCATGCGTATTGGTTCCATTCAGTTTTCTAAATTCCTTCGCAAGTTCTTTTAAATAATTATCTAAATTTTCTTTTGTAAAACAATTTAAGTTATTAGATGACATTTCGCACATCACTTTCTACAATGTTAAATCTTATAAATTCTGGAATAGATTCTGCAAGAGACTTTCTCTTTATTTCTTCATTTTTAGAAACAGTATATGCCGCAAAAACGCTTGACGGGTAAACAATTTTACTAAGCTTAGCATGTCTGATATCATCGTACTTGTTACAAAGTTTGATATCATTTAAACGACTTAAATAATCAAGCATAGCAAGCAGATAAAGGGTTTCTGGATACCACTTGTATTGATAGTATTTTGAAATCTCATCCTTTTCTAAAACTTCGATAATAAAATCTATGTCACCAAGCGCTTTTACTCGATGACATACATTGCTTTTAAAAAGCTCAAAATTTTGGCGTCTTTCATTACAAGATTCAAGCAAAGTCTCCATTGAAACATTTAGTTCTTTAGCAATTTTATATATAGTTTGGGCTGAACACTTTTGCAGCATTGCCTTACCGCTACAAATATCGTTAATAGTAGTATATGGAATACCACTATTCTTAGACATCCTATATTTGGTAAGTTTATTTTTCCCCATTAGATCATTTAATAACATTGCAGTGCCACTCCTTATACCATTAGTATATCGGTCAACCATTATACTGTCAATAGTTGGCAATAAAAGAATTATACCTATGTCATTGACTTATAAATGCAATCCGATACGCCAAGACTGATTGACGAATGGCAGATTGCACCAGTTTTATGGGATTCGATAAGGCATGTGGTAGATGAACGGAACGAAACAGGACAAAGTTGAAAATTGCTGTATTTTTAATTGACTATGGATGTTATAATGACGACATGGGCTATTGAAGTATTCGTTTAACGAGTTTTGAAAGGATGGCCAGGTTATGAAAAAAGCAATTAACGTTATTATTTGTCTCTCAATCGTTCTATCAATCACATCCTGCGATGGCAATTCCGGGAAACCAAATTCAAAAAGTACGACATCACAGACCAGCGAAACATTATCAGTGACCAGCAAGAGCTCGACTGTCCAATCAAAAACTGAGAGCGAAGCCGTCATATCGACAGATAAAAATTCTAATTTATCAGCACAGGACACGAAATTGAGATTTGTTAATGTAACAGAGAATATTGAGATCGCAGTCGGAGAACAAAGAACAATTAGCGCTTATATAATGCCACCCAACGTAAGGCATAGAACACATGTCAAAATAACCGTAGATGTTTCCGGTATTATTGAGTATGATTCCTCTGAATATAAAGGTGCTATTATGGAAATAAAAGGAATATCTGTTGGTGAATGTACAGTGACATTTAAGGGACCGAGAGAAGATATGATTGCAAAATCAAAAATTATTGTTAAAAATTAGGAAAATAATTAATTGACTAAAATATCCATGCCCCCAAAATCATCGCAGGGAATACATCAGCAGCAAGTAATTCACAAAATTAATGTACACTGGGCTATTTTTTTGTGCTCCGGTGAATGGGAAAATCATTGTTGATTTTATGGGAAGATATCCAACTTATCATGAAAAATAGAAGGGAAGTATATCATGATGAAATTCAAATGCTTATGTATGTTTATGACTTTTTTACTTATGGTAGAACTTACCTCCTGCTCCAATAAAAAACATGTTAGTGAATCAGCAGTGATTGTATTAAATGAATCTGACTATCTGAATGCCGATGTTGTTTCAACAGATGAGAATATAATATTTTACAAAAAAACAGCTAAGTTTTCAGAAGAATATATGGGTGTAAAACTAAAGGATATTAGCCATATTCAAAAGCCGGAAAACGCATACATCCAAGCTGTAGATAACAACGGGAATATTTATTATTGTGTCGATGGCAATGACAGCGTCGATACCATTGCTGAAATTATGTATTACAATTTGAAATCTCAAAAACTGACTTCTTTAATCAAACCTGAAAAAATGAATAATTGTACGGTTGTCTCCGTTAACGATAGATATTTAATTTGGGTGGAGGATGAAAACGCCAATTGGCAAAAAACAAGCATTCACTTATTTGATTTACAGACAAAAGATGATGTCGAATTTTACAAACACACATTAGATCCCAAAACAAATCTAACGTACACTTCCTTTTTCAATAGCCCTGTCATGATTGGGGATAAAGTATATTTTGATGATGTGGTATCCAAAGATACAAATGATATTTACAAAATCCAAGTCTTTTCATATGATATCAAACAAAAAAAGGTTTCTAAATTATACGATCAGGCAAAAATACCAATGGAATACAAAGGAAAGTTAGCCTGGTTATCCATGTCTGCAGATAAAAAGAACAGTGTATTTTGCTCGGATGCAGTCAGAGTAACGGGTATCTTAAAATCTGAAACACGCTTGGGAACTGCTTATACTTCTAGTGGCGATCTAATTATTACAAACGATTATATGTCAGATGCATTATTCGATGAGATTAAGAACAAATCCAAATCAAGCAAGGATAATTTTGTCAGTTTTGTGGATACAACCAATGATCCATCAATATCTTCTTATGGTATAAAATTGGTTACAGGCAAACAAATTCTACCAATTCTGGTCGTGGAAAATGGATTTGCAACTAATGTTGTTACCAACGGTAATATAATTGGCTGGTATGGATCTTCTATAGGTGCTCCGATGTTTTATGATCGCACAAAAGATAAAATTATCAGTATTGACAACTTAAAAATCAATAAATTTTCAGGTTATGGTATAACACTTAGCAAAAATTATGCAATAATAAGTTATTCTGAGGATACCGAGGATGCTACTGAACAAATACTGTTATGGACGTTAAACGAAACCGAATAAAATTTAATTGTAACAGAGTAATAGCAACCGTAGATTGGTGCAAAGGACCCGGATTCGGAAAGTAAATAGTTGCTACGGTGTCGCAACTATTGAGTTGATCTCCTTTTAAAGAAATGCTGCTGTTAAATCAGATGAATGATAACACTTTTAAATAGTATAGTAAACGTTGACTGAAAGCTGAAAGGTTAGGTTTATCCGCTAATGTATATATTTGGCTGATTTCTTATGTATTTTTAAAGATAAAAAGTAAACTGAAAACTACAAAAAAATAGCTTTGATTGCAATTAATCAGCAAACTATTATCATTACCATCAACCCCACTCCACCGTCCTGTCATCCTTAAATGTAAAACTATACCTGCCGCCGGAATACACGGTGACGTTATCCACGGCTATATGAGAGAAATCCTCGTCAAACTCTGTGACCAAATTGTCCTGCATTGACAGTGCTTTCAGGAATTTGCGGATATTTCCATCAATGGTATAGATGTTCTCCTTTTCAAGAAAAATCACCCCCCTTTTCTAGAACTTTAAAAAATAAAATGAAATTATAGTGTATATCTAATTGCGATTGGGATAAATATTTGTCATAATGTCTTTATTTTTTACTGTTTTATTCTGGCGACACAAACCGACAGATGTCGGAAAGGATGTCGGAAAGGGTGTCGGAAAGGCTGGACCGCATAATTATTCTACCACTCAAGTTACCCACCCCTAGTTACCCCCCCCAGCT
>CAZZCN010000110.1:0-1774 GCA_964652975.1 uncultured Oscillospiraceae bacterium
ATGATAAAAATGATTAATATTTGGAAAAAGCATATATTTTCCAGATTGATTGTAACGTTCTTTATTTTGATGATCCCATTATATTTTATTGGAATTAGCATTTATAACTGGGGGATTACGACAGTCAAAATTGAAATATCCAATTCAAAGGTATCACAAATCAATGTTTATATGGATAATCTTGAAAAAGAAATTCAGAGAATTAAAAACCAGCAATCGGACTGCCTTTTGGGTGACGATTTGAATAGACTCGCCAACAGTCACCTATTCATGGATGATTATGATAAGAGTTACTATATGCTGAAACTGCAGCAACGTTTAAACGCAATAAAAAACAGTAGTGTTTATATTGAAAACGCATTTGCTATTATCCCATCCATTCATAAAAATATTTCAGGAACAGGAAGTATCAGCGATATACGCGAAGAAGATAGTGAAATGATATCAGTAATTGATAATTCAACACTTTCACAAATTACTTATATTAATAATGAACTTTATATCAATGCAGCTTTCCCTACATATTATGCTAATCTTAAATCAATTAAACCATTATATGCAATACTGATAAAAATTTCTTCAAATGAATTAAGAAAAGCATTAAAACAATTTAATTCATACAATGGGAGCGGGACTTTGTTTCTTAATCCAGAAAAACAATTTGTACTGGATTTAAGCCAGAATAATAATTCCATAAGCTATATTGAAAAATATATTACAAACCAATTAGAAACACAGGATATGGGAAAAAATACTATTTCAGTGAATGGTGAAAAATACATTGTTGTTTATAAGTATTCACAATTTTTGGGATTGACACTATGCAATTTTATTCCCGAAAGTCAAATGTTTCAGTCACTAAACAAATATCGAATGTGGGTTTGGATTTTTTCCATATCTTCGGTAATAATCTTAGTCATATTTTCATATTTTCTTTATAGGTTCATTCAGCGTCCCCTTAAAAAATTGATCAAAGCATTTAATAGATTGGAAAGTGGGGATTTGAGTTTTTTCATCAAACATAACTACGAAGATGAATTTTCATATCTTTATGACCATTTTAACGGTATGCTCCAGAAACTTAATCTTATGATAGAGCAGACATATAAACAAAAAATTATGGTCCAACATGCGGAACTTAAGCAGCTTCAAGCTCAGATAAATCCACATTTTCTTTATAACAGTTTTTTTATACTATATACAATGACAAGAAGAGGAGAATATGATACTCTTGAAAAATTTGCCTTGCAGATAGGTGAGTATTTTCAGTTTATAACTAGAAATGTAAATGATGAAATTTCTCTTATTAGAGAAATAAGTCATGCGCAAACGTATTGTGATATCCAGACTATCCGGTTTTCCAATAGGATTAAAGTAGAATTCGGTGAATTTCTAAACACTGCTTATTCTTACTTAAAGGTACCTCGTCTGATCATTCAGCCAATCATTGAAAATGCTTTTGAACACGGTCTGGAGAATAAGGAAGAGAATGGATTATTGCAAGTTAAATTTGATATTTTAGAACATCACCTTTTTATAATTGTGGAAGATAATGGTGAAGAGGTAAGTGATCCAGATATAGATGAAATAAATAGAAGAATTAATGAAGCAGGCGATGAAATAGAAGCAACAGGGATTATCAATATACATCGGCGAATAAGACTGAAATTTGGCAATCAGAGTGGTTTAATTGTTTCAAGGGGTAGCATCGGAGGTTTGAAAGTAGTCATTAAAATATTTATCAAAGAATATGAGGAGGCTGGACATGAATAGA
>CAZZCN010000110.1:1874-7659 GCA_964652975.1 uncultured Oscillospiraceae bacterium
ATATTTTTGACCGGATATAAGGAATTTAACTATGCCTATAACGCAATTCAACATTCTGGAGTAAAATATATCCTTAAGACAGAGGGGTATGGCAAGATAATTGAAACCGTAGAAAAAACAATATCGGAAATAGAAGAAGACTTGAAATCAGGGGATTTGTTAAAAATGGCAACGCAGCAACTCGGAACATTATCATTGATGCTTCAAAAGGAATTTTTGACTGCCTTGATAACTGGCGAAGACGTTTCACAAAATCTCAAACAGGAAGAGCTTGAAAAGTTGGGAATCCCTTTAAAAGAAGACTTTGAGGTGTTGATGTTAATAGGTCGTGTGGATTTGCTTCCCAAAACTATGACTTTTTCAGAAAAAACAAAATACTTTTATACCATAAAACTCATAGTAGAAAAGTTCTTATCCTTTAAGGTGGATTGTATTCAAATCATTGACAATCATTATAACCTTGTTTGGCTAATGCAGCCGAAATATGAAATAAGCATGGACAATGATAGTATTGATAATTTAACTGCTTTATGGAATAGTACAATTTTATTTATAAAAGGAACTTTGGAAACAATCCAAATTACATGTCGAGAAACGTTGGGTATGACAATTTCATTTGCTTATAACAACCAGTCTGTTTGTTGGGAAAATATTGCTGATAATTATGATTCACTTAGGCTTACGATGGACTACCGAATAAGTTCAGGAGTGGAAATGCTTTTAATGGATACAAGTATTTTAAAATGCAAATCTCTGAAAAAACCAATATATGAAGAAACAAACTTAAAATTTAACTCAAGTAAATTAGAAATACTGGAGACTTACCTTGAAAGATGCAAAAAAGATGAATTTATAAACCTATTGAAAGAAACTACAAATTTTCTACCTACTATCAAAAGCAGACATTATGCTCCAGCATTGAAATTATATTTTTCTATATCAATGTTATTTCTTACATACATTAATCGATGGAATTTGGAAGATGAAATACCATTTAAAACTCCTATATACAAGCTTTTAAGACCAGATGAACATGCTTCGTGGGCTGATGCTGTCGAATATTTAGTTCAACTTGCCGGAATCATATTCGAAATTCAAGAAGGTGAAGAAGACAAAAGGGTGGTTGACATTAGTATTGCCCTGAAAACATATATAAACAATCATTTAGATGAAGAAATCACACTAACAAAACTTGCAGATATTGCATACTTTAATCCATCCTATCTTTCGCGGCTTTTCAAGCATATGACAGGAATTAATTTGACTGAGTATATACAGGATGCCAGGATAAAAAAGGCAAAACTGCTTTTGAAAAACAATGATTATAAAATATGCGATGTTGCAAAGGCAGTAGGATATGGCTCCGCAACAAATTTCACTAGATTTTATAAGAAGGTAACCAATATTACCCCACAAGAATATAGAGAGTTAAGGGGTTTTTCGGACATTTGATTCTCACTAGGTAAACGGCTAACCAGAAGTGATTTCTAATTCTTCCTCGATATGCTCAAGATGTTTAATACTTATATAGCGATTTTCTCCCCAGGCAGAGCCTTCAACGTTGCTAAACCGGGCACAAACCAGCATCAGCGCCGAGTTGCTGTCCGGAAAGGTTTCCACTACCCGGGCCCGTCTTCAGATCTCCCGACTGACCCGGTCAATCATATTGTTGGTCCAGATCATCGACCAGTGCTCTCTAGGGAAATGCATGTAAGACAAGAAATAAATGGTTCAGTCGCTCAGTAAGCCTTTTTGAAAATCTTAAAAATTCAAATGGAATCAAAATTGTTTTATCTCATTATCCCGAAAATTTTGCATTGATGAATGAAAAATCTTATTGTCTTAAATCATTTGATTTTATGTTTGCTGGACATGCACATGGCGGACAGTTTATTTTGCCGTTTATTGGTGGAAATTATTCGCCAGGACAGGGATTCTTGCAGAAATACTACCGGGGCGTACATTTTTCTAAGATTAATGAAAACACGAAATACTCTTCTAGTAGAATAATAGTACGAAAATTTAGAAAGTAAAAATGAGAATTAAAAGTAAAAAAATGAATGTTTAACATTTGACATATTGCCCTTATAATAAATACATAGAGTCTCTATAATCTAATCAACTAATTTTTAAGGAGGAAAGATTTATGAAGTTTATCAAGTTTATCAAGTTCTCGAATTTTGTCGCGGTTCTCATTACAATCGCAATGATTCTTTCACTAGTTGCTTGTGGTGGAAATAATACACCAAATATAACAAAACCAGCTTCTGATTCATCAACAAGTGAAACAACATCTAAAGCACCTGACCCATTCGGGAAATATGATCCTATAATTACAGTTACGTCAGTAAAAGGTCTTAGCGATATAGTTCAAAAAGCAGTGGCAAAACAAGCAGACGTTATACAAAATAATATTTGGAGCGTTGGATATGAAAAGGATCTGGGGATTAAGGTAGATTACCAATGGACGACGAATGGTAACTGGACAACTCTACAGTATGAGCAAAAGCTTAATGTTGCAATATCTGCAAATGATTTGCCGGATATAATACCTTCAAACCAAAGGCAGTTGAAATTACTAGTAGATTCTGGTGTAGCAGCGGATATGACCCAGGCTTTCAAGGACTATGCTGCTCCCTTTACAAAGGAAATGATGCAGGCAGACAATAACACTGCATTAGGTCAAGCAACCTTTGATGGAAAATTGATGGCTTTGCCACAAGTAGTCGGAAATCTTGACAATGCATCAATGGTGTGGATTCGTGCTGATTGGCTGAAAAATCTGAACTTGCAAGCGCCAAAGACAATGGCTGATATATTGAAGATTTCCGTTGCATTTACCAAAAACGATCCAGATAAGAATAGCAAAAATGATACGTATGGACTAGCGCTAGAGAAGGGTCTATTCGGTGCATATGCCACTCTTGACGGCTTCATGGAAGGTTATCATGCTTATGCGAATAATAATAACGGTTGGATTAAGGATGCTTCCGGGAAGCTCGTATATGGAGGAATCCAGCCTGAAGTTAAAACGGCTTTGAGTCAGCTAGCAGCTATGTATAAAGATGGTCAGATTGATAAGGAATTTGCAGTCAAGGATGGAACAAAAGTTGCGGAAACTATCGTGTCAGGGAAGGTTGGAATAGTGTTTGGACAACATTGGTTACCTTTCTATCCATTACAAGATTGTAAAAACAAAGATCCCAAATCCGATTGGAAGGCATATCCCATCGTTTCTATTGATGACAAGCCTGCCAAACCAATGGTTAACGGAAGTGCCACCTTATTCTTTGTCATAAATAAAAATATGAAGAATCCAGAAGCGGCAGTAAAGCTATACAACTATTTTTATGCAAAAGACCCTGCATTAAGCAAGGATTACGATGTAAAATTTCATGGAATCAATGGGGAACAGGAAACAGTACCGACTCAGAACTGGGATTTGGCTGTAATCACCAGCATGTACCCGCTTCAAAACGTTTATATTCACAGAGGTGTAAAAAAATATTTTGTAGATAATGATCAATCCATGCTTGAAAATGAATGGGTCAAGGACAATATACGACAAATAAAGGACTATCAGGCCGGTGATATAAAGCTTTGGAGTACATATGCATGGAGTGGAATTGAAGGCGGAGAGAGCATTAATGATTATTATGACGTAAACAAGCTATTACAGCTAAATCAATATATCAAAGCCGACACCCAATCTATTTCAGAAAAAGGAGCTACTTTGAAACAGATGAGGGATGAAGCTTTTACAAAGATTATCATGGGTAAAGCTCCAATAACTGAATTTGATGCTTATGTGGATAAATGGCACAAGCTTGGCGGCGATGATATCACAGCAGAAGTTAACGCTGCAAAATAGTATATTAAGAATTTCTAAAATGAATGCTACCGACAAAGGTATCCTTTCCGGTAGCATTTAAAAAAGGATGTGAGAGCTTTGAAACTTACTATTGCTGCAAGGACAAGATTGAAGATTAAACAGCAAATTCCTATGCACTTAATGCTTCTGCCATGCATTATTATCTTGTTATTATTTAGTTATTACCCTATGGTTGGTATTATCATTGCATTTGAAAAATATAATCCGACAAAAGGATTTTTCAACTCGCCGTTTGTCGGTCTGAAAAACTTTATATATATATATAATATGCCTGATACATTTCGGGTCATATGGAATACAGTTTACATTTCTTTTATGAAGATAGTTGCAGGTATTGCCGTACCTGTATTTTTTGCCATCTTATTGGATTTGGTCCGCAAAAATCATGTTAAAAGGGCTATTCAAACTATTATATATATACCCTATTTCCTTTCCTGGGTCATACTTTCAGGTATTTTGATTGATATTTTGTCACCCAATGATGGCGTAGTCAACTTCTTTTTGAAGTCCATAGGAATTAATCCGATCTTTTTTATGGCAAATGACAGGGCATTCCCCTATATTCTGGTTATAACGGATACATGGAAGAATTTTGGCTATGGTACAATAATTTACCTTGCTGCCATTACTTCAATTGATTTATCGATGTATGAAGCAGCTATTATGGATGGGGCAAATCGCTTCAAACAGGTTTTATATATAACTATTCCAAGTATAACACCAATCATAATACTGATGACAACACTCAGTGTGGGAAATGTTTTGAATGCAGGTTTTGAACAGGTATTCAATCTTTACAGCCCAGTAGTTTATCATTCGGGAGATATTCTTGATACTTTTATTTATAGAATCGGACTTTTAAATAACCAATACGGTGTTGCTACAGCTGTAGGTCTTTTTAAATCAGTAATATCTTTTATATTTATTGTTGTTGGATATAGACTTGCAAATAAATTTGCAAATTACCGGGTATTCTAATCGATGGAAGAGGAATATTATGAAAAAAAGATTAACATTGGGCGGGACGCTTTTTGATATATGCAATTACACCTTTTTGATTTTAACCGCATTGATTTGCATTTTTCCTATCATCAATGTACTTGCGGTTTCATTCAGCTCAAGTACGGCGGCGGCTGCTGGACTTGTAAAATTATGGCCAGTAGAATTTAATATAATATCTTATAAATATGCCCTTACTAAACCCCAATTTATAGATTCCTTTGTATTTTCGATACAAAGGGTTGGGTTAGGGCTGTTAATTAATATGGTCTTAACAATTTTAGCTGCTTATCCGCTTTCAAAAGAGCGTAATGAGCTCTTCGGAAGGGATATTTATGCCTGGACATTTTTTGTCACCATGATATTTAGTGGCGGATTGATTCCATGGTATATGACAATCAGGCAACTGGGCTTGATAGATAATATTTTTGCACTTATATTACCAGGTGCAGTTCCGGTATTTAATGTCATTATACTGCTTAACTTTTTTAGGCAGCTCCCTAAAGAAATCAGTGAATCGGCAATTGTTGACGGTGCAGGCCATTGGTCAATACTTTGGAGGATGTATGTACCGCTTTCTGTACCGGCTATTGCTACTATAATTCTTTTTACCTGCGTTGGGCACTGGAATTCATGGTTCGATGGGATGATTCTTATGAGCTCTCCAAAACATTACCCGTTGCAGACGTATTTACAATCTATTATTGTAGCCAGGGACAGTGCAACATTTTCAGGCGCAACCAAGGAACAGCTTGCGGAGCTTTCAAAAATATCGGACCGGACATTGAAAGCGTCGCAGATTTTTATAGCTGCCGCACCGATACTGTTGCTTTATCCATTCCTGCAAAAGTACTTTATGAAGGGTATTGTTTTGGGCAGTGTGAAAGGTTGATA
>CAZZCN010000111.1:0-7565 GCA_964652975.1 uncultured Oscillospiraceae bacterium
AAAGGCAGGTAATTATGGCTCGAAGTATGACAGGGTTCGGGAAAGGTCAATGCGTATGCGCAGACAGGAAATGCAGTGTTGAGATAAAGTCAGTCAACAGCAAATACTGTGATATGCAGATAAGGCTTCCGAGAATTCTAAATGGCATCGAAAACCGTATAAGGAACATGATTTCATCGCAGCTTCAACGCGGCAAGATTGATGTATATATCTCATATGATGATTACAGAGACGATTATAAGGAAGTAATAGTTGACAGCGCTTTAGTCAAAGCTTATAAAGCCGCCCTTTCTCAGATTGCCGAGACACTTGGTACCGATGAGAAAGTATATGCAACTACTATTTCAAAGTTCAGTGATGTATTGAAAGTCCAGACATATCAGCCGGACGACGAGGAATTATGGAGTTTCGTAGAGGAGGCTGTTGCCCAGGCACTGGAGTCAATTAATACAATGCGTGAGAAAGAAGGCACAGCTCTTATTAACAACATACTCGAGAAGTCAAGTGACCTTAAGTCGCTTCATTGTAAAGTTTGTGAGCGTGCTCCTTTTGTCGTGGTGGAATTTGCGCAGCGCCTAAGTAAAAGAATTGCAGACCTTGCAGGTGATCTGGCTGACAAAAAGATTGACGAGACAAGGCTTGCCATGGAAGTTGCTTTTTTTGCAGACAAATGTTCAATCGACGAAGAGACAGTAAGGCTTCAAAGCCATATTGAACAGCTCGAATCAACGTTGTTAGAGAATGGATCCATAGGCAAGAAGCTGGATTTTTTGATACAAGAGATCAATCGTGAGATCAATACCATAGGCTCCAAGGCCAATGACTTGACAATAACCCGGATTGTCGTGGATATGAAGACTCAGATGGAGAATGTCCGTGAGCAGATACAGAACATGGAGTAAATAGTGATGAAACTGATACAGATAGGGTTTGGCAATATGGTTTCATCCGAAAGGGTGATAGCGGTGATAGGTCCTGAAGCATCTCCTGTTAAACGGCTTATATCGGACGCCAAGGACAGGGGAACGCTCATTGACGCATCATCAGGCCGAAAGACCAAATCCGTGATTTTGATGGACAGCGACCACATTATCCTTTCATCACTGACAACCCAGGAGATTGAGAAGGAGATCGCCCACTAGCAGGTAACAACATACAGGGACTGCTAAGACAACCAAAACACTGAAATATTCAAACAAGTAAACACCGAAAATTTAAAGAAAAAACGAAGGTCTTAAGTAAATAGACAGAAGAATCAACTAAAAAAGAAATGGACCAATAGCAGACAATAACAGACAATAACAGACAAATAACAGACAAACAACAGACAAACAACAGACAATAACAAGCAAATAATGGATAATAACGGACAATAACAGGCAATAACAGGCAACCAACAGACAATAACATTGAACTATAATGCGGTATTTTAAATGAAAAAAACAGACAATTAAAAGGAGAGCCTTTGATGCTGCCATCACAGATTCATAAAGTAAAAGGCGTGGTAATAACTCTTTCGGGTCCTTCGGGAGTCGGCAAGGGGACAGTAATAACGAAATTAATGGAAATGTCTCCTTCAATAAAACACTCGGTTTCTATAACCACACGCAAGCCAAGACCGGAAGAGATCGAAGGCGTTGATTATTATTTTACCGATGAAGAGACATTTATACAAATGATAGCAGACGAAGAGATTTTGGAGCACGACATATACTGTGGCAACTATTACGGAACACCAAGAGCGCCTTTGCTCGAATGCATAGAGAATGGCGTGGATGTTGTTTTAGATATAACCGTACCGGGGTCGATATCTGTGATGGAGAGATTTCCTGAAGCTGTAAGCATATTTTTACTACCACCTTCGTTTTCAGAGCTGAAGAGGCGCCTTTTGAAACGCGGCACCGAAAGCAATGAAGTACAGGAAATGAGACTCGGGAAAGCGAGAAGCGAGGTAAAGATGGCCAAACTTTTTGAATATGTGCTGGTCAACGATGACCTTGAACAAACGGCGAACAGCGTAATAGCAATCACTAAAGCCGAAAGATTCAGATATAAGAGACTTGCAGGCATCGAGGATGCCGTAATGGAAAACTAGTAATACAATATACGTCAAAGAATATAGAGGATTGGTATAACCAAGGTGTTATACAAACTAGAGTAAGAGTAAAAATTTTTTATATAAGTTCGCAAGGAGGACTATTATGTTAGTAAAACCAACCCTGGAATCTCTATTGAAAAAAGTGGATAGCAGATATACGCTTTCTGTTGTTGCAGCCAAAAGAGCAAGACAATTAGTAAACGGTGCACAACCACTTGCACACTCTGACACGCCGAATTTTGTAACAACAGCATGTGAAGAGATAAAAGCAATGAGAATAATACCCATGAAAGGGATTCTCGACGTTTATATTCCACTTCGCCCCGAGGTTGCAGCAGAGCGCCTGGCCGCCAAGACCGCACTCGAAAACGCAAGACTGCAGGAGGCGATTGAAGAGAACATTACACGTAATGCGAGATCAGCAGCCAAGGAAGCAGCAATGCTTGCCAAAGAAAACGAAATCATGGAAGATGACTTCGAAGAGGATTTTGATATTGCTGATGAAACAGAAGTGGCTGAAGCCGAGCTGGATTTGGAACTGACAATCGAAGCTGAGGAAGAATTTGCCGACAATGAAGATGCAGATATCGATTTTGAGGATGTTGCTATTCTTGACGAAGTGACAATTACTGACGATGTTGCTGTTGCTGATGACATAATAGACGCTTCAACAGAAATCTCGGCCGACGATATTACCGATGATGTCAAGAAAGTACCGAAAGCAAAGAAGGCCGTCAAAGCCAACTATGTTAACAAATCAGACAAAATCGAAGAATTTGACGAAACTGATGAATTTGTCGCATTAACTGATGAATTTGAAGATGCAACCAAATCCGAAAAAAAGAAAAAGTCTTCAAAGAAAGCCACACCAAAAAAGACTGAAATCTCTTCGGAAGAGACAGCTGCAGTCACAGATACAGATACAGAATCATAGGACCGGGAGGAAATATAAATGCCTGTAGAAAAAACAATGGACAAGATAGTAGCGCTTGCAAAAAACAGGGGATTTGTTTTCCCGGGTTCTGAAATATACGGCGGACTTGCCAACTCTTGGGACTACGGACCGCTTGGCGTCAATCTCAAGAACAATGTCAAGTCGGCCTGGTGGCAGAAATTTGTCCAGGAAAATCCATATAATGTCGGAGTGGACTGCGCAATTCTAATGAACCCGCAGACATGGGTCGCATCAGGACACGTCGGTGGTTTTTCCGATCCGCTTATTGACTGCAAAAGCTGCAAGACACGTCATCGCGCAGACAAGCTTATAGAGGACTGGAACAAGGATAACAATGTAGCGGAATTTGCAGTTGATGCACTAAGCCCGATTGAACTCATGGAGTATATCAAGAAAAATAATGTAGCCTGCCCCGACTGTGCTTCACATGATTTTACCGATGTGAGAAAATTCAACCTTATGTTCAAGACATTTCAAGGAGTGACCGAGGACAGTAAAGCAGAGATTTATTTGAGACCTGAGACTGCACAGGGGATTTTTGTCAACTTCAAAAATGTTCAGAGGTCTTCACGCAAGAAAATTCCTTTTGGCGTATGTCAGATCGGAAAGTCCTTCAGAAACGAGATAACTCCTGGTAATTTTACATTCAGGACAAGAGAATTTGAGCAGATGGAGCTTGAATTTTTTTGTGAGCCCGGTACAGACCTTGAGTGGTTTGCTTACTGGCGGAGTTTTTGCCGTCAATGGCTTTTGGACCTGGGAATGAATGATACAGAGCTTAGACTTCGCGACCATGGTCCGGAGGAACTGTCTTTTTATTCTAAAGCCACTACCGATTTCGAGTTTTTATTCCCGTTTGGATGGGGAGAACTCTGGGGTATTGCAGACCGTACAGATTATGATCTCAAACAGCATATCGAACACTCCAAAGACGATTTATCATATTTTGATCCGGCTACCAATGAGAAATACGTGCCTTACGTTATTGAACCTTCACTGGGCGCCGACCGTGTCACACTTGCATTTTTGTGCAGCGCCTATGACGAAGAGGAGATCGCACCCGGTGACACACGTATCGTTTTAAGATTCCACCCGGCACTTGCACCTATTAAAATAGCAGTGCTTCCGCTGTCTAACAAGCTAGCCGACCAGGCTGGCGAAGTATATGCCGGTCTCACCAAGAAGTGGATGTGCGAATTTGATGACAGACAGTCGATAGGCAAGAGATACCGCCGACAGGATGAGATAGGAACACCGTTTTGCGTTACCTTTGACTTTGATTCACTTGAAGATTCATGTGTAACAGTGCGTGACAGGGATTCAATGAAGCAGGAGAGAATTCCGATAGCCGAGTTGAACGCTTATTTTGAAAGCAAATTTGATTTTTAACTTAAGTTTAACAGGCATATTATATGAAATTATAATTGAAATTTTGCCTGAAGAATAAATGAAAGAACATCATAGGAGGAAAAAAGATGACAAAGTATGTTTACACGTTCAACGAGGGGAATGCGTCAATGCGCAACCTGCTCGGAGGAAAAGGCGCCAACCTGGCCGAAATGACAGGACTTGGGCTTCCCGTACCCAGAGGATTCACAGTTTCAACACAGGCTTGCACCAGATACTATGAAGATGGCGAGATGATTGCCAAGGACATAGAAGACGAGATTTTCGAGACATTTAAAAAGACCGAAGCAATATGTGAGAAGAAATTCGGCGACCCTTCAAACCCATTCCTTGTATCGGTCAGATCCGGATCAAGAGCTTCAATGCCCGGAATGATGGACACAATATTGAATCTCGGTTTGAATGACGAGGTTGTTGTTGGTCTTGCCAAGCTCACTTCAAACGAGAGATTTGCCTATGACAGCTACCGCAGATTCATCAACATGTTTTCTGATGTTGTCATGGACGTCGAGAAAAAGAAATTCGACGCTATTCTTGAAGCAGTCAAGGAAGAGAAACACGCTCATTTCGACACAGATTTGACAGCAGATGACCTGAAAGAAGTTGTTAAACGCTTCAAGGCACTTTTCCTTAAGGAGAAGGGATTCGAATTTCCGCAGGATCCCAATGTCCAGTTGATTGAATCAATTAAAGCTGTTTTCCGTTCATGGGAGAACGAGCGTGCTATTGTTTATCGCAGAATGAACGACATACCGGGAGACTGGGGCACAGCTGTCAATGTTCAGGAAATGGTTTACGGAAACATGGGCGAGACATCGGGAACAGGCGTTGCTTTTACAAGGAACCCTTCAACCGGCGAGAATAAGCTTTATGGCGAATTTTTGATGAATGCACAGGGTGAAGACGTCGTTGCTGGAATCAGAACACCACAGACAATCGATGAGCTCAACAAAGTCATGCCTAGCGCCTATGAGGAATTCGTCAAAATCTCCAACAGGCTTGAATCTCACTACAGAGACATGCAGGACATGGAGTTCACAATCGAAAAAGGCAAACTGTTCATGCTTCAGACAAGAAACGGCAAAAGAACAGCCGCCGCCGCCCTTAAAATCGCAGTTGACCTTGTTGAAGACGGCACATTGACAAAGGAAGAAGCATTGATGAAAATCGATCCAAAACAGCTCGACGCTCTTTTGCATCCTACATTCATTCTTTCAGACCTTAAAGCCGCTCAGGTAATAGGTAAAGGTCTGCCAGCTTCACCGGGAGCTGCTACAGGTAAAGTCTATTTTGAAGCAAGTGCAGCAGCCGAAGCTGTTAACGACCGTGGAGAGAAAGTCATCCTTGTCAGAGTCGAGACATCACCTGAAGACATCGTAGGAATGGACGTTTCACAGGGAATACTTACAGGAAGAGGCGGAATGACATCACATGCTGCTGTTGTTGCTCGCGGAATGGGCAAGTGCTGTGTATCCGGATGTTCAGAAGTTAAAATCAATGAAGACGAGAAATATTTCATAGACAAAGACGGCAAACGCTACAACGAGGGTGATTGGATTTCACTTGATGGAAGCACCGGCAATATCTATGGCGGATCAATTGCAACACAGGAAGCTGAACTCACAGGAGACTTCGGCAAAATCATGTCATGGACAGATGATTTCAAAACACTCAAAATCCGTGCCAATGCTGACTCACCTAAAGATGCGACTGTTGCATTGTCACTTGGCGCACAGGGAATAGGACTTTGCCGTACTGAGCACATGTTCTTCGAGACAGACCGTATATTTGCTTTCAGACAGATGATAGTCGCAAAGGATGAAGCTTCACGTAAATTAGCACTCGATAAAATCCAGCCTATACAGAGAGCAGACTTTGAAGGACTCTTTACCGAAATGAAAGGCTTTCCGGTAACAATCCGTCTGCTTGATCCACCGCTACACGAATTCCTACCTAAAGAAGATGGAGACATTGAGGATCTTGCTGTCGCACTTGGTATAGACAAGGCTGAACTTGTATCGAAAATCGAAAGTCTTCACGAACTCAATCCGATGATGGGACACAGAGGCTGCCGTCTTGCAGTATCTTACCCTGAGATTGCAGTCATGCAGACAAAGGCTATAATCGAAGCCGCTATCAATGTTAACAAAGCAGGCGGTTCAGTAATCCCTGAGATAATGATTCCACTTGTTTGCGATATCAAGGAATTGAAATTTGTTAAAAACATCATAGTCAAGACAGCTGATGAATTGATCAAAGAATCAGGCGTCAACCTGACTTACATGGTCGGAACAATGATCGAGATTCCTCGTGCCGCACTTACTGCAGATGAGATTGCAGCAGAAGCTGAATTCTTCAGTTTTGGAACAAACGACCTTACACAGATGACATATGGCTTGTCCCGTGATGATGCTGGCAGAATTTTGGATGATTATTACAAGACAAAGATTTTCGAAAATGATCCTACAGCAAGACTTGACCAGGTTGGCGTAGGCAAACTTATGAAAATTGCATGTGACTATGGTAAGGCCACAAGACCTGACATCAAGCTTGGCATATGCGGCGAGCATGGTGGAGACCCTTCATCCATAGAATTCTGCCACAAGCTTGGGCTATCATATGTGTCATGTTCTCCATTCCGTGTACCTATTGCAAGACTTGCAGCAGCACAGGCGGCTATTAAGAACAGGTAGAATAGCGTTTTGAATTGAGTTATATAATATATTTACCATCAAAACGCATTCGGCAAACTATTTATTAGTGTTTTCAATCATATAACATAAATAAGTTTGCTATACAATTCACTAACGAAGAAAATTCATAACAAGACAGCAGGTAAAATGAAGTGGGCACATTATCGAAAACTGATATTGTGCCTGCTTTTTTGATACGATAAATATTCATATACAAACACCTTAAAATATGTCGTTGTTTTTTGATGTAATTTTGGCAAAAAAATTTTCAAAAAAATCAAAAATATTGCAAAAAATGTGTTGACAAACCAATTGCACGGTGGTATCTTATTAAGGCACCGCAAACGCGGGAGGCAAACGGACCTTGAAAATTGAACAGTGAAAACATACTAAAACGGAGCCAACGATTCCT
>CAZZCN010000112.1:0-7500 GCA_964652975.1 uncultured Oscillospiraceae bacterium
TTTTACTGCCTGTCAGCACTTTTGCATATGACATACCTACAAGCAGAAACTATATATATAGTAACGACCGTGTAGCCACACCCATTCCCGACGCATATATCTTTACGGGTTCTGTCAAACTTTCTCAAGAGACCGGTATTGATCTGGAAAGCCTTGCTGATATGTGCATTCTTGAGGATGGAAGCATATTCGTGCTTGATGGAAAGGGCGGCAGGATATTTGAGCTAAACCCGCAGCACAAGATTGTAAGCATTCTGACGGATTTCTATTATGCGGACGGCGGCAAGACCGGTCTTTCCGAACCTGAAGGCATCCATGTAACAAATGACAGGATTATTTATATTGCAGATACGAAGCAGAACAGAATATTAAAAACAGATATCAAAGGCAGAATTCTGCTGGAAGTCAAAAAACCGCAGAACATGGTGGGTGTCAGCGGAAATATCTTGTTTTTGCCAAGCAAGATCGATATTGATGACATGGGGAGAATTTATGTTGTTGCAAGAAATATCAACATGGGTATGCTGTGTCTTGACAGCAAGGGTGCATTTTTAAATTTCGTAGGCGCGCCGAGAGTCATACCAAGCCTGTTTGATATCTTTTGGCTGAGATTTTCAACGAAGGCACAAAAGGAGCAGATGACCCAGTATGTTTCAACGGAATATAACAATGTGCTGGTAGACAATAAAAATTTTGTCTGGGGGACCATCGGCGCCATCGAGGAAGAAAAAATTCTGAATGCGATCATTTCAAGAGACAGGTCGGGAAGTGCCACCCCTGTTGCAAAAATCAATTCGATAGACAGGGATGTACTCAAAAGAAATGGATTTTACGCTCCGCTGGGCGATTTGAATTTTACAAAAAAACAGTCGAGGATAGTGGACATCGGACTTGGTACAGGTGGAATATACAGCCTCCTGGATTCTGAACGCGGCAGGATTTTCTCTTATGACAGCAACGGAAACCTGCTTTATGTTTTTGGAAGCAAAGGCGACAAAAAGGGTGATTTTGTAACACCGGCTGCAATTGGCTGCTACAAGAACCAGATACTGGTGCTTGACAAGGATTTATGTGAAATCAATATTTTTGAACCTACCGATTACGGGAAACTAGTAATAAGTGCTGTCGAGTATCAGTTCAACGGCGATTATGACAATGCAAACAGGCAGTGGGCGATAATTGCAAAAGAAAACGCCAATTTTGAATATGCCTATATCGGACTGGGCGATGTAAGTGTGGGTGAGGGAAAATTCCAGAATGCAATGAGTTATTTCAAATATGCGAAAGACACTACAAAATATTCAGAAGCCTTCACATATTACCGTCAGGCGTTGTTGGAAAGGCTGTTCCCGTTTATTTTTGGTTTGATGGCTGCATTTATAATTTTTTTGATTACTAAAAGTATCTACAAAAAAGTGAAAAGATACCTGGATAGTTAAAGGAGGGGGAAACGTTTGGACATTGATGCGAACCGGTTTTTAAAGCAAATTAAATATATTGCGTATTTTTTGGGCCACCCCTTCAAGGGTTTCTGGGAGATAAAGCATGAAAATGAGGGAAGTGTCTATTCTGCAGGATTTCTGTTTATTCTCCTTGTATTTTCCAGCGTATGCAACGGTATTTATGGAGGATATATTTTTAATAACAACAACGGCGTCAACTTTGATATTTTTAACAATGTCGTGATTATTATGGTTTTGTTTTTTTCTTTCATTACAGTCAACTGGTCGCTTACCTGTCTATTTGATGGCGAAGGCTCTTTCAAGGACATTTTTGTGGCGACGGCGTATTCCTTGATTCCGTTGATAATAGTAAATATTCTTGCCATTCCCGCCTCTAATTTCCTTTCCATACGTGAAGCTGCATTTTACAGCCTGCTTTTGAATTTAGGGGTTTTTTGGACGGGGCTTTTGCTTTTCATTTCAACTGTCGTGACTCATCAGTATTCATTTTTCAAGACGGTTTTGATAATGATAAGCATCATATTGGGCATGTGCATATTATTTTATATAGGTCTCTTGTTTATAAACCTGATAGGCCAGATGGTGGGTTTTATCGAGACTATAATTCTGGAAGTGTCAAACAGGGCTTAGAAAGTATGAACAGGGTGGGTGCAGTGAAAATTATCCGTAAAATTACAATTTTATTTTTAACATCAATTCTCTTGCTTTGCTCCTGCGGTATTCAAACCGGTGTGCGAAAGGATATCAACGAGTTCAGAAAGACAGAGAACGGGTTTGTTGAAGAAACAGTTTTAAAAGAACATTCGGCTGACGGGGAAATTCTCGATATCCTCAAAACCCAGATGACAAAGACGCTTTCAAACGAATTTGCAGAGCTTTATTTAGGCAGGCTTAGTGATATCGCACTTTTAGATAAAAGAACAGGTGCTGTATTTTTCTCGAATTATTCTCTATATGACGAGACTGCTCAGAATGTTGCGGATATTGAAAAATCGCAGGTTGCCATAGAATTTTTTGACAATGCGGACACTTTGTTCACAATGTCAAGTTTTCCTGAATGCATCGATGGAAAAGATAAAAATCAGACGGAAGTAATTGCAGCAGATAACAGCTTGAGGATTATTTACAAATTCGGAACAAGCCAGGATGACCGCTTGATAGCACCGGCTTTCACCGCAGGCACTTACGATATGATCATAGAGAAATCCAACAGGCTTAAGGCAGACGGAAAGCTTACCGCCATGGCTTTTGGCCGTTTCAAGACCGGCTACCTGCATCTGGTGTATGACAGTCTGTCGGATACCGAAAAAAGCATTTATGCAAAGAAATACAAAAAGCTTCCGGAACTAAAGGAGCTTTATGTACTCAAGGAAGACAGGACCAACCTGCAAAAGAAAGAGATCGAGAGCGTAACAAAAATTCTCGGGATAACAAAGACCGACATAGAAAAAGAACTTTCAACAATAGGTGAGATCGAGGGCAGGCAGTCACTGTCACCGTATTTTGAAATCCCGCTCGATTTTGCCCTGGACAAGGGAGACTTGATAGTCAGTATAGACCCCAGGAAAATTATCGAGCAAAAAACCTATTTCCTGACGAAAATAAATATTTTAAATAATTTTGGAGCCTTGAATAAAAGCGAAAACGGGTTTATATTCCTGCCGGACAAAAGCGGAACGGTAATCATGACAAAAGGAAACGACAGCATAATGAATTCGCTTTCAATGCGTTTTTATGGTTCGGACTTTGGAATAGAACAGAATGACGCAACGAAAATCCTATCATATGCACCCTTCCCTGTTTTCGGATATGGAGATACAAACAGATCACTTTTTGCAACAGTTGAGAGCGGAGAGGCCTTAAGCGGTGTTACTGCAGAGCTGTCGGGGTCGGCTAGTGACTATTCCAAAACATACGCCTGGTACAGCTACCGCATGGCGGATGACATAGACCTGTCGGGACTGGAGACAAAGAACACGAAGAAGGTATTTTCCAACAAGGTCGAGGGGAATCCATTTATAATGCGTTTCCATATGCTTTACGGAGAAAATTCCGATTACAACGGCATGGCAGATTATTACCGGAAATATCTTCTTCAGACAAAAATGCTGTCTAAGGATGAAGACAGCAGATATGAACTTGATGTTTCATTTATCGGTTCTTTTGACAAAAAGCAGATGTGGTTCGGACTTCAAACAAAGAAGAGCATTGCTGCAACCGATTTTACCAAGGCCCGTGAAATATTGGAAAAGCTTGAAAGCGAGGGCGTGAAAAAGTATTCGGTCAGCTATTTTGGCGCAATGAACGGCGGGATAGAATATTCCGCATATAATTCAATAAATTTTGAAGGTGTTCTGGGCGGAGACAAGGGATTCGAGAAGCTTTACAATTTTGTTAAAGATAAAGGCAACAGTCTGTTCCCCGTATTTGATTTCTCCGTGGTTTATAAAAAGGGGAACGGACTTGATCAGAACAGACAGCTGTCAAGATATCTCAATAAGAATTTTGCAGTTGTCACCGATTATATTCCATCCGAAAACACAAGTGACAGGAGCTCTCCGGGATATCAGATTTCTCCATCGTCCTTCAATGATTATGCAGATAAAATTTCAAGCGGCTACAAAAAATTCGGCAACAAGAGCATATATATTGACAAATCTGGCTCATACCTGAGTGCGGATTATACAGAGGGATCCGAAATAACAAGAGAACAAAGCAAGTATGCGGTCATGTCATCGCTTGCCAAAATCAAGGCACAAGGCTATGACTTGAAGGTAAACGGAGCCAACGCCTATGTTCTGCCTTATGCCGACAGCTTGACCGACATACCCGTAAACCACAGTGAATATATGATCAGTTCCTATTCGGTTCCCTTTGTAGGAATGGTTCTCCATGGATATATGCCATACTCGGGACCGCCACTCAACTTGCAGGGAAACTATAAAATATCGCTGCTTAAATCCATTGAAAGCGGCAGCAGGTTATCATATACCCTTATGGGGGAGGACCCTGTCATTTTCTCCGGGACGAAGCACAACCAGTTTTACTCGATGACCGCCCAGACCTGGATTGACGATATCAAAAGTGAATATTTAAAGGCCGAGAGTGTCCTGGGTGAACTGCAGAGCCATATCATGGTAAAACATAAATACCTTGCCGCAAGTGTGGTACAGGTAACCTATTCAAATGGAAAATCAATAATAATCAATTATGCAAAAACGCCTTATCTTCATGAGGGTCAAACGATTGAAGGATTGTCGTATTCATTGGTTGAGTAGAGGGTGGTGTATATATGAAGGGCAGACAAAAACTTATAAAGAGAAAAAACAGGGCGGGATATGTCTTTGTTCTGCCTGTAATCATCGGGCTGACATTTATTTTTATCCCAACCCTCATCCAATCCATGATTTATTCATTCAGTGATGTAAAGATAAATTTCAATAATATCTCCACGACCTTCGTAGGACTGGCAAACTACAAGGATTCCCTGTTAACGGATGTATATTTCAGGACAATACTGTTGAATGCCATAAGCGGAATTCTTACCAATACATTGATAATCCTTATTTTCAGCTTTTTTATTTCAAGCCTGCTTAACAGCAATTTTTTCGGAAAGGGACTGGCAAGGGTTATCTTTTTCCTGCCTGTGATACTTTCTACGGGTATTATAGCGGCAGCTGATTCAAACAATCTGATAACGAGCATTTTTTCATCGGAAGCCAATACTTCTACGACTGTGGCAACCGCATTCACAAGCGGTGGTTTTTCAAAGCTGTTTGATCTGAAATCAATTATTTCATCAATCAATATAAGTCCAGGCCTTACCAACACAGTGATTTATGCCATTGACAACACCTATTCAATTGTCAACTCCTCAGGTGTTCAGATTCTGATTTTTCTGTCTGCACTCCAATCCATTTCACCGTCGATATTCGAATCTGCAAAGGTCGAAGGGGCGACAAAATGGGAGGAATTCTGGAAAATCACTTTTCCGATTCTCACCCCGATGATTTTGGTTAGTACTGTCTATACAATTATCGACTGTTTTACAAATCCAAGATACAGGGTGCTGGAATATATAAGGGAAAATGCGTTTGCAAGCAACAGGCTTGGTTTTGCATCTGCAATGGCGTGGATTTTCTTTTTGATCATTGCAGTGATTATCTGGATGGTGTTTGGACTGGTTTCCAGACGCGTTCATTATTTGGATTAGGAGGAGGAGAAGAATGAAGATACGTATACCTCTGAAAAAAAAGCACATGGCTGATTTTATATTTGCAGTTTTCAGGACAGTTATAATTTTAGGCCTTTGCTATATAATACTCTATCCGTTTTTTATGAAAATAGCCAACTCTTTTAAGAGCTACGCAGATTTTATCGACCCCACCGTGCGTTTCATTCCCAAATCCTTTACACTTGACAATATAAGGAGAACCATGGATAAGATATCCTATTTTGAAACGCTCCTTAATACAACAGTCATTTCAGTTGTTGTGGGGCTTGTTAGCACATTTATCTCGTCTTTTGCAGGATACGGGTTTGCAAGATATAAATTCAAAGGTAAGGGATTACTGTTTTTCGGGGTGATATTTACGTTGATAGTTCCCCCGCAGACTGTTATCATTCCGCTTTTTGTGCAGTTTAAAGATTTCCTGGGCATATGGAACCTGCTAGGAACAATTTTCCCCGTTCTGATTCTTGCACTGACAGGCCTTTCGCTCAAAAACGGGCTTTACATTTTCATGCTGAGGCAGTTCTACAAAAACATGCCCAAGGAGCTGGAGGAAGCAGCGTATCTTGACGGATGCGGAGCAATGGGCACTTATTTCAGAATCATGCTGCCTTCGGCAAAAACAATGCTCCTGACGATATTTTTACTTTCCATGGCGTGGCAATGGACGGATATGCTATATAACCCACTGTTCTTTCAGGAATTCAAACTGTTTTCAAGCGTTTTTTCGCTTGCTGCGTCGGGCGAAAGCAATATCATGGGTGCGAACATGACAAGTATTGCGACTCTGCTGGCGGTTTTGCCGCTTGCGCTCATATACATAATAGCACAGCGGTTTTTTGTTCAATCGGTTGAGAGAACGGGAATTGTGGGATAAAAGAAAGGAATGGAACTCATGAAAAAAAATTATGACGTTGCGGCGTACATATGGCCGGCATACACAGGAGACGAACCACGTTCAAGAATTTTCTGGGAGGAGGGTATCGGCGAATGGCAAACCGTAAGGAAAGCCAAGGCTAAATTCGAAGGGCACAACTGGCCCCGCAAGCCTCTTTGGGGATACGAGAACGAGGCGGACCCGAAGGTTATGAAAAGGCAGATTGACGAGGCTACAAGTCACGGAGTAAATGTGTTTATCTATGACTGGTATTGGTATGACAACAGACCATTTTTGGAGAACTGTCTGAACGAGGGTTTTTTAAAGGCTGAAAACAATGAGAAGATGAAGTTTTTTCTGATGTGGGCCAACCACAGCGCCTGTGCTCTCTGGGATATAAGAAATTCACACGACCTTGAAACATATATCTGGGACGGAGCGGTCAGCAGACCGGGGTTTGAGATTGTGTGCAGAAGATTGATCGAAAAATATTTCTGCAAACCGAATTACTACAGAATCGACGGCAAACCCGTTTTTATGATATATGACCTTGACAACCTTATGAAAGGGCTTGGCAGTCTTGATGAGACAAGAGCCGCGCTGGAATGGTTTAAAGAGGAATGCGTGAAGGCAGGTCTTGGCGGACTGCACTTGATGGCGACAAAATGGGGTCGTGAAAATAACAACTTAAGCGGTGTTGACTGTGGAATATCCATTAAAAATTCCGAGACAATAAAAACTCTTGGATTTGACAGTCTGACCCATTATCAGTTTTTGCATTTTGTTGATATAGACAGAGACTATTGCGACATTCTAAACGATGTAAAAAAGGAGTGGAATGAGATCGAGGAGGAGTATTCCCAGACATATTTCCCACATATATCAATCGGATGGGACAACAATCCGAGATTTCTGGACTTTCGACCGGG
>CAZZCN010000113.1:0-7334 GCA_964652975.1 uncultured Oscillospiraceae bacterium
ATGAAAATCTTGCCAAAAGCAGCGGTCCCAGGAAAAGCAAGACTGAACCTATACCGAAACTTTCATATGCAAGAAATAAAATAATTCCCATTGTTCCAACAAGTATTACATTTACCAGTACGCCTCGCATGTTGGAAATCCAGGAATTCAGGAATTTCTGTTTACGTAAAAGCGAAAAGAAAAACGACATGATTGAACTGTTGAAAATCGTATATCCAAAAACAAGAATCAGTGTCTGCCAGATATTAAACTTGTGCGGCACACCGCCGATTGATGTATATATCAGTCCGCTTATACCCATAGCAAGCATACTCTGTGAAGCGTTGAAAAAGGTCTTGTATGGACTGGTATTGAAAAAATGGGACAGTTTTTTTGTTTCTGGTATTGTTGCAATTCTAAAAAGATATCCGCAGCCTGTAACTATTACACCAACCAGGGTTCCATACGATAATAGTGCTGCAAGGACAACTGCAAGACTCACCGAAAGCCCCATGCCGCTTGGAAGCTTCAGCACAAGGGATTCCGTCAGAATAGCAAGTACAATCCAAAAAAGCAGAACCCATAACTCAATCGTAAGTCCATTGTCAGGAAGAATAACTAATCTGGTCTTGTTCATTAAAACAACAAAAACCATCGTAATTATTGAAAGTATAATGATACTTATGATATACAATTTTACTCTAAATGGTAATTTCATTTAATCCTGGCCTCTGCAACCTTCAAGCAAACTATTAATAAAATGTAAAAGTTTAATGTAATCAGTCCGGTTTTGCAAAATCTCTTTAGATTAGAACCAAGAAAAACCTGCGCCTGCAGATAATATGATAGCTGCTAAAGCAGAAACTGCAATTATAACTTTTTTCATCGAATATAGCCCTCCTTCTCGGAAATCTATGCCTCTTCGCTAAATTAGGCATGCTATATTCGCTTCGCTAGAACTAAAACAAAATTTTATTTTTACGGCAAAACCGGACTAATCTTCATTGAACCTCTCTATAAGAGGGTTAATGGCATCTAAAACCGCCCTTACAATACAGTCAAAACTGTCGTGGCTCATTATGGCCGAACCGCAAAATTCAACACTACGGTCTTCGGCGTATACTGTAATGGCAACAACAACGGCTTGTAAGTTGGCTATGTCAACTATCCTGATATCATCAAGAGAGATTATATTCTCCTCCTGCATGAACTGCTCGACAGCTAGAATCGCAGCGTCTCCTGTTCTTCTGAGACAGAGTGTGGAGTTGTTCATGCCTGTGCATTCACCTATATACTCTTCCTTGTCTTTCTCTAATATGACTTTTACATTGAACTTGGATTGAATCGTCACACGTTCAATACTCTTGATCTTAAGCCTTCTGTCCTGTGAGTCAATCGTTGTGTCCTTGACCTGGGCAATACTTATCTTCTTATAATCAACCTCTGCGTTGTAAACCGCAGCCAGTATTGACTGCACATCCCTGGATATTTGCTTGGCACTTCTGGATTCGTTGGCAACAATGTGAACTTCCTTTATGGTCTCGTTCTCCGCTAAAAGGATTCTGCAATTAATAACCGACTTAAGATTCTTGATTAAATCTTCCATTTCTTTAATATCCATGAAATCCTCCTTGAGCTATACCTAAAAAATAATCCGCCTGGCAAATCAACCTACTTTTCCGATTGTTTTGCTGTTATTATACTTCATTTATGGCATCCAAACAAATTGTTTTATTGTTACAATTATGTAACAAATGTTGAAACACACAGAAAACACCAATCTGACATATTCATTGTGCTCCGTATCGCAACTTTCGCGCCTCCTGGTTGAAACACAATAAAATCCGCTCCTGTGCTTTTATTGTGCTCCGAACAGGTATTTGGCGAACGGGCTGTTCGAAGGAATGACAAGCTTTGTGTTGCTCTGCATTGTTATCTTATAAGCCTCGAGTGTGTTGTAAAACTGATAAAATTCTTTGTCTGTTCCGTAGGCGTCATTATAAATTTTAGCAGCTGTCGCATCTCCCTCTCCTTTGATTATCTCAGCCTTTTTGCGAGCATCTGACAATAAAATCATAATCTGCTTATCCGTGTCGGATTTTACTTTAAGAGCGGCTTCGTCACCTTCTGATCTATACTGGGCGGCTATTCTCTCACGCTCTGTATTCATCCTGTTATATACACTCTCATAGTTTTCTACTGGAAGTTCAGTTCTTTTAACACGTATGTCAAAAATCTCAATTCCGTAGGCAAGCATATTCTTCGTAATTTCAGTTGCCAGGTCGTTTTGCATTTGCTCTACCTTGACCTTGTCTGCAATTAAGACCAATGATTCCATTTTGCCGACTTTCTCGTTCATCATTGAATAAAGAATATCATCGATGCGCTTCTCTGCCTCCTCGATACGTCCCATGGTAACCTCGAACAGAGCGGGGTTTGCAATAAGCCACTGGGCATTATTGTCAAAAATCAACTTCTTCTTGTCCGCTGTTATAACTTGCCTGGGTGCCGTATCATAAGTCAGAAGACGGTTGTTAAACTTTTTTGCTGAGTCGATTATCGGCAGTTTGAATCTAAGTCCGGTTCCTGAATATACCTTGATATCTGATAGACGAGCGTTTTCTTTAAGTATTCCGTCTCTCACTTCCGAAGCAAGCTTTGGAGTTTTAACATATACTCCGACAATTTTGCCGAATCTTAATAGAACTGCTGATTCGCTTTCCTGCAGTTGAAATGTGCAGAGCGCAAAAGCGAGCAATATAAATGCAATTATTGAAATTATGATAATATTTTTCTTTTTCATATTAATAACCATCCTTCTCATAGTCAGAAATTTTCTGACTATAGTATATTCTCTTGTCTGTCGCTGTTTATTTTATTACATGTATTAATGTTCAATTTCCATACATGCTACTTTGCGGTATCCGAAGTTTTCGTCACGGTTTCGTTAATCGGCAGGAACTTAAGTATGTCACCGCTGTCATTCATGATATAGACTTCCTTCACCTTTGGCAGTACGGATTTGATCATTTCAAGATAAAGCCTGGTCCTGGTGACTGATGGATTAGCTGCGTATTCCTTCTGGATCGACAGGAATCTTGCCGCATCTCCGCCGGCTTCATTGATACGCTGTTGCTTGTATCCTTCCGCCAGATTGAGAATTTGTTCGGATTCTCCCCTGGCAATCGGGAGCTTTTCGTTTTCGTACTTGGTTGCCTCATTGATTTTAGCGCTTTTATCTTCTTTTGCTGATGCAACAGCCAAAAAAGCAGCTTTGACCTTATCGGGTGGAAGTGCATCCTGTAGCTGGACAGCAGTGATTAAAATTCCGAAATTGTATTTGTCGCATATTTTCTGCAGTGATTCTCTGATTTCAAACTGTATTGATTCCTTCTGATTGGTCAGAATATCGTCAAGTGAATGTGATGCAACCACCCTTCTGTATGCAGATTCAGTGATTGTTCTTAATGTGCCGACCTGATCATCAACGTTAAAAAGGTATTTATAACTATCAACGATTTTATACATCACCGCCCAGTCCGCAATTACCAGATTCTCGTCGGCGGTAAGCATCTGCGCTTCAGCAAGCACATCCTCGGTTTCTTTGTTCGCATTGCTTCTGTAACCGAATTCCAGTCTTTGTATTCCTTCAGTGTCAACAATGGTCTTGGTCTCAACCAAAGGAAGCTTGAATTTCAATCCTGCATTCTTCTCTGTTCTTACGTATTTCCCGAAAAATGTTATAACCGCATCCTCGCTGGACTTTAAAAAGTATATGTTCGATCCTACCAGTATTACAACAACTAATATTGCAATTATAGTAAATATCGCTTTCCATGAAATTTTCATGTTGGGCCGCTGTCCTGTTGCTTTTTCGAAAGCATCGTTCATCTGTTCATTAAGACTCATTTTAGTGTTCCTCCATAGTCTACGGGTAAAATAACATGGTTGTTCAAAAGTACCGAATAAATAATATTGGTATAGCTACTTATTCAATAAAACCAAATTGTTATACGGCAAAATATTTGATGAAATAAAAAATACAAGGCCGCACTGCAAAAAAATATTGTGCCATTGGTTCGTATTGATAAATAATTTAGTTTTGATTATATCATTAACTATCTAATACTGTAAACTGTTACAGAGCAAGTTGTTGAAAGAAATTTGCATGAAGGTGTTTTTGTAGAAATTCTAATGGTGAATTTGTGAGAAGTGCTGAACATTTCTAGCAATACCAATGCACATAGCCTACGATATTTATTTTTCCTGCCTATAAATCGCCTACAATTTTCATGCATTTTTTATTAGTTTTCAAAAATACTTCTTGTGTTTTTACTCATTCCGTGTTATAGTCAGGTCAAGGTCATATCATGAATCGAACTCTTGAGATAATTTACTGCCTACGATCCAATATTAGGTTTCAAGTTTATAAATCACCAAGATCCACTATTCAGAGAATTTGTCCTAATAATTTAAGGAGGCATAACACAATGCCAGATAAAACAATTTCATGTAAAGATTGCGGAGCAGACTTTATCTTCAACGAAAGCGAACAAGCTTTCTACAAGGAGAAAGGTTTCGAGAATGAGCCACAGAGATGTCCTGATTGCCGTAGAGCAAGAAAGCAACAGCGCAACAACAATGGCGGTGGCGGCGGCTACAACCGTAACAGCAACTGGTAATCAATTAATCAGTTAAACATCATAAGAGCCTCACTGGAATTTCCAGTGAGGCTTTTTTGTTGCCATTTTCTTGAACTTTTAGTATTTTACAACTCCCATAATCATTAGCACTGTCAAAGCCTGTCTGATTTGTACTTATGGATATGCAACACGGTTTTTGCTTATTCTCTACAATTTCACATTACCAGTAGTATCAACTTTGAAGTATTCTCCGACTTTCTTTGCGATGTGTCCAGACGAATATGGCTTGCCTTCTATAGTTATATAAACCTTGTCGATCCCATAATATTTGCCTAGTGTATTGGTAATGCATTGCAAAATCATTGCTTCATATCCACTTCCTGCATTCATTTCAGGAACCAGTTCCTTGGAAAAATCCACATATACCATTTTGTCAGCATTTAGATACAGGCTTTTAATTTTTACATTAGGACCGAGCACCTTGCCGGACACTCCTGAAGGGACATTCTTGAAGTTGGACTCGAACACCGCTCTGGTAATATCATTAGTATTAAAAGAGAGTGTACGCTCTACATAATATATTTTGTCTGTGCTGCCATCAGGATAATAGAAGGTAACGGTCTGTTTCAATGGCGTGTCAGACTCGACCTTGGCAAGTGTTGATGTGATCTCGTCCGCACCGGTTCCAAAAACCGACTTGACCAGTCCGACTTCCGGTGCATAATAGTCCATGTTTTTATCATTACCCGGCGAACTGCCTTCGGTTGTCACCTCGATTGTATTATACGTCCCTGATGGTGTAGTAATACTTATGTCCACGCCTGATATATACCTTTTTCTGTTATTCGAAACAGTCCATGAAGTGCCTTTCTGCAATGGTTCCTTTAATAGAACCTCATTTAGAGAGGCAGTTGCTTTTAGGAAATTCTCCCTGTAATAACACTCTCCTTTCGACAGTTTTAAAGTCAATGCACCATCTCCAGCCGCTATAACCCTGACCATTTCCGTGCCGCCGTTGTTTGTCCTTGTCTGTGCTGTGGTGCCATCTATGTAATCTACAAATACAGTATATGCTGCAAATTCGTTGCCCTTGCCATCATAAGTGTATTTCGTGTCCGCCTTGTATGCAAAATAATCCTTGATGCCAAGAGCTGTCCCATTGCTTTGAGTTCCTGAATTCGAGGTCTGTGAAAACTGGCTATCTAGAGACAATCCACTGTCAGCAGAGTCTGCCAACGAAGAACCCCCGCCGGAAATATCAGCATCAGAAGAATTTTCAATACTTGAATTGTTTGCATTTCCTTGACAGCCGAAAAGCAGCGATAGCGAAAGAATTGCAATTAATAAAATTGATAGCTTTTTCATACCCATACCTCCTGAATCAAACTAATAATTTACACCTATATTATAGCACTAATGGGCTTATCTATGTAAACTGGACCGTTAATTCACACGATTAAGTAATGCCATAACCCAAGCTGTATTTTCGCTGCTATTTGCTCCAGTCTTGTAATACTGGTTTTTGAACTTTCTCACTGCTTGTACTTGAAGAGGCAAACTCATTATAAAAGTAGTACTGCGTCTTTGCATCAGGTATGAAAAACTGTCCAGCCTTGGCGGCTTCTGATTGCAGATGCGAAATGGCAGACGGAAAGTTGCCTGAAAGTATGAACTCAGTGTGCTTTTGGTTACCATTGTTAAAATAAACATTGTAAAAGTCATCATTTTGCTGGTTGTCTGCGGAAGGATACCTCATTGACATGCTGTTGTATGCAGGACTTAAATATATTCTTACAGTCTGTTTGGTATTAGGTGGAATAATCGGTATTTTAGTGTTGACTACAGGGTTGAAAATCTGGTAAACCGCTTCTCCGCCGTTTTTGTAATCTACCGTGTTACCGTTAAGTCCGTGTACAAAATGGTTGAAATATTCCAGAGATGTTTGAATTCCTGCTACAGATCCGTAGCTGTATTTATTGTCACTGGTCAGGAACAGTGCGCTTGAAGGGTCGCCGACATGCCCGTATATTCCATAATAATCAAGTTTGTACGTAACGTTGATATCCACTGAACCTGGAACTGTCGGATATATCGTCTGGTTATCCAGCTCAAGGTCAATATATGCAGGTCTGTATGAATAGTCAGGATCGATTTTAAGAAAAGCACTGGACAATGGATTAACATCTGCGTTGTTTTTCATAGTTTCAAGTTGCTTGACAATTCCATCCGCTACCTTCTCCGCCACCTCATCTGTAATGCCACCAGCCGGAATCCCGGCTTCAGTAAGAGCAACTTCTGCCAGATAATCAACACTCATGCTTGATAGTTCACTGAAACTCGGTAGGTTGGGCGGTATGCCCATTGACATTAATCCATAATCCACAAGCCCTGTCAAAGCCTTTTCGAAGGCTCCCTTGAGTTCGGGAATCGGACAAAGATTGGCAACAAATGATACAAGATTGGTCTTTAAGTTTTGATAAGTGCTTTGTACGAATGTATATATTTTAGAAAAGGTATCCACTAAATCCTTGAAAAATCCTGCTACTCCTTCATAAAGCTCCTCATACCAAGGTTTGTCTTCTTCCTTTGGCGGCGGTATATAAACTTTTGCACCAATCGGAAGCACCCTTGGGACAACGATTTTCTCGTAATCAGCTTCGCTTTTTATTCCTTGCTGCTTATATATCTCCTTGGTTATTGAATTATATGGCA
>CAZZCN010000114.1:0-7165 GCA_964652975.1 uncultured Oscillospiraceae bacterium
TCCCGTCTTTGCAGGGCGGCGTGCACATTACAATCCGCGGCACGCCCGCCGCCTTAGCAGGCAGCACATTCATAAGCACGGACGACGGGAGCGGGGCTGTCCCCCCCGGAACATAAACCCCCACCGTGTCGAGCGGCCTCGAAATAAGCTTCGTCACCGCGCCGCTCTCCCTCTCGACTGTAACATCCGGAGTTTTCTGGGCAATGTGGAACTCCAGGATGTTCCTTTTTGCCTTTTGCATGATGTCTATCAACTTGGGGTCAACGATTTTCATCGCATTATCTATCTCGTCGTCAGTCACACGAAGTTTCTCAGGTGTAAGAACAACCTTGTCGAATTTTTCGGTGTAGCTGCAAACAGCCTCGTCACCGGAGACACGAATGTCTTCAAGGATTTTCTCTACCTTGGACACAACATCGCTGCTGTCCATTTTCGCCCGCAGTCCCAGGTCACGACAAATATTTTTAAGTTCGCCTTCTCCTGCATTTATTATTTTTATATCCATCTGACGATGTTCTCCTTTTTGTGTAAACATTTACTATTATTGTTTTATACCCAATCCACTACTAAAATTGTGTACATTATAGATTTTATTGTGCTTTGTTGTCTTATTTCTTTTCATCCATAGATATTTTAACTTATAGGTAGAAAGTGTTATAAATAATACTATTACTACAGTCATCTTATACTATTTATGATTTTGCAACATTAACACTTGTTGACATTTCAATTGCAGATAATTCTGTTTTATTTTATCATTGTCTTCTTTTCAATGCTTTGTCATTTCACTTTCAATTCAAGCTGTTTTCTGACGGCCAGTATCAACTCCTGGATGCGCTCGGATTTCATTTTCATACTCACCCTGTTTACAACCATTCTGGCGCTGATATCAGCAATGGTCTCAAGCACTGCAAGTCCGTTCTCCTCAAGTGTCCTGCCGCTTTCCACAATGTCCACTATGACTTCGGACAGCCCTATGAGGGGAGCGAGTTCAACCGATCCGTTAAGCTTTATTATCTCAACACTTTCGTGTTTTGTCATCTCAAAATATTCCTTGGCGATATGCGGGTACTTGGTGGCAACCCTTTTGTTGGGTATCATATCCAGTTTGCCTGCAATGTCCTTGTATCCGCAGACGCACATCCTGCATGCGCCAAATCCAAGGTCTAACACCTCATAAAGATGCCTCGCCTCTTCAAGAAGCGTGTCCTTCCCTACCACTCCGATGTCCGCCGCGCCATATTCCACATATGTTGGAACGTCAGCCGGCTTTGCCATGATAAAGCGAAACCCTGTCGCTTCATCCTCCAAAATCAGTTTGCGGCTTTTCTCCTTTGCCGCAGAGCAGTCATACCCGGCTGATTCCAGTAGTTCAATCGCCTGTTCGGCAAGTCTTCCCTTTGATAATGCTATTGTAATCATATCCATATTGTTCCCCTTGTCAGTTAAATCCACTTTTGCTTTTTATATAACCTTGCTTTTTTATTGTTTTGTTGTCTTGTACATATTGGCAATTCAAATTTACAGATGAATATTTCTACCAGTTAATTTTCACTATTATACGTATGTTTTTACCTATATTTTAATTTTTACTTATACTTATACTTATACTTAACACTTTACTTTTACTAAAAATTTATTTCTCGATAACTTTTGCAAATCACAGTTCGAATGCTTCACTTTTTGCTATCACATTTATCTTCAACAACCTCACAGTTCTGATATTTCGCCGTTTTCTTCTATAAAAACAGCCCTGTCTATACCCTTTGCATCAGCATATTTTTTCAACGCCGCCTTGTCAAACCCGCAGCAGTCAAGTTCGGTTTTTATCTTTTCGCCCCTCATCTTCTCGGTGAATTTAAATGCTGATTTTCTTGATTTGATATCGTAACCGACAACTAGGTCCGGCGCATGTTTCAAAATAAGCTTGTTCTGCCTTCGCAGAGCCGTCATTACAAAATTTATTCCTATCGAAAATCCTGTCGCTGAAATGTCCCTGCCGAATTCACCAACGACCTTGTCGTATCGTCCCCCGCTAAGAAGTGGAAAACCTATCTCATAGGTGAATCCTTTAAAAATAATTCCTGTATAATAGTTTAGACTTTGAAGCATTCCCAGATCAAGAGATACATATTTCAAAACTCCCCTGTCATCAAGAATTTTAAGAACCTCGCTTAGATTATCGAGAGATTGCAAGGATTTCTTGTTACTCACCAGTCCCCTCATCTCTTCAATTAGTTCGAATGTTCCATAAGACGACACCATTTTGGAAAGGACCGCTTTTGCATTGGCGGAAAGTCCAAGCTGGCTGGACAGTTCTTCTATTGCGACAGTTTCCTTGCCGTCTATCAATGAAGGAAAAATCCTGGCGGTGTCTTCGTCTATATTCCATTCCTCCATAAGTCCTTTGAAAAACTCAACATCCCCCAGACTTATCTGCAAATCTTTAATATCAAGCAACAAAGCGGACTCAATTGCCGTGACAATAGTCTTTGCATCGGCCTGAGGAGTTTTGACGCCCAATAGCTCAATCCCTGCCTGAGTGAATTCCTTTTGCTTGCCGCCTCCGGTTTCATTGTATCTGAACATGTTTCCTATATAAAAAAGCCTCAGCGGCAGATTCGAATCCTTTAGCAATGTCGCAGCCACCCTTGCAGAAGGAATGGTTCCGTCGTATCTGAGCGCCAGTATCCTCCCCTGCTGATCAAAAAACTTGAAAAGCCCCTCTTGCGGTGCAAATCCTTCTCCTGCGGCATAAACGTCATAAAATTCAATGCCCGGTGTCTCTATCTCCCTATACCCGCACAGCGAGAAAAATTCACGTAGTTTACTCTCCAGTTTTCTTTTATATTCACACTCATCGGGTAAAATATCCATAACCCCGTCAGGTGTGTAGTATTTCCATTTGCTCATATAAATTGTCCTCCTGTAAAAATCAACCACTTTACTGCATCGATTTAAAAATCCAACTCTTGCATCAACTAATTATAATCATGTACATAACTCGATGTTGTAGTTATAAATCCAAATCTTGCATCTGCTAATTATAACCAGGCCTGTAACTCAACACAATAGTAAAAATAAATCCGCCCTTTTGCTTTACTGTGGTAAAGTGATAAAGTAATAAAGCGAATTATACATTACGAAATGCGGTCTTGTCAACCACTTTTTTCTTCATTAAGCTAAATTCAGTTCTTGAAGAACTATCATTGCAATGATATATTTTACATGTGTCATCAAAATCACGGAAACCATTGATAAAGCAAATACGTGAGAGCAGGGGGATTTCACAAGCTGAGCTAGCCGAAACATCAGGGGTGAATTTGCGTTCTATCCAAATGTACGAGCAGAAAGTAAACGATATTGATAAAGCTCAATCGCAATCACTGTACAAACTTTCCCGGGTACTTGGTTGCGGAATTGAAGATTTGCTCGAAAATCCTATCAAGTAGATGCACCGGGCGTTTTTTAAAGCATCCTGTCTATATAGCAAACTGTTTATGTCATACAGCAAATCATTTTGCCAAATGCGTTTTGACGTCATATTTAAATCAATATAATTCAACCACAGGATGTTGGAAAATTTTCGTTAGGCAAGAAGAAAGCTAAAACTTCGTTTTAGCTCTATGAAAAATCTGCTTAGGCAGATTTCTATCACAATATATTGAACTTGTGAGTAAATCTGATTTTATCAGATTTACCAATAGCGATAAACAAAGTTTATCGCTTTGCATATAAATGATATGTAACTGAAATTTGAATTTTAGCTCCGACGAAGTATAACGTAAATTTAACACATCCTGGCTATAGTTCCGCCGCCAACAAACTATCCTTTGACTCTACTAATTGAGTAAATTTTGCTCAATTAATTTTCTTTCTCTTGCTATTTCCTTTTTCAGTTCTTCCTCACTTGGAATATACATCATGTATTTTGAAGCAAAAAGATTAGCATTTTCTTCGAGAACGGAATATTTTACCATCGTATCGTTTTTGTCTGAACATAGCACGATACCAATCGTTGAATTGTCTCCTTCACTTTTTACCTCTTTTTCGAAATATCTGACATAAAAATCAATTTGCCCAATATCCTGATGAGTAAGTTTCCCGGTCTTCAAATCGATTAATACAAAACATTTAAGTATGTAGTTATAAAATACCAGGTCGACATAAAAATGGTCACCGTCAATAGTAATTCTTTTTTGTCTTGCCACAAACGAAAAACCTTTCCCGAGTTCAAGTAAAAACTCCTGAATATTATCAATAAGTCCTTGCTCTATATCTTTCTCGAAATACGACTTGTTCTCCTTCAAATCCAAAAACTCCAATATGTATGGGTCTTTTAAAATGTATTTAGGATCAAGCAAAGGTTCAAGAATCTGTATTTCATTTTTGACGGCTATTTTCTCACTTTCCTGTGTTGCAATCAACCGTTCATAAAAAAAGGAGTTTATTTGTCTCTCCAACTGACGGACACTCCAATTACTTTCAGTACATTCCTTTAAATAAAATGCTCTACGCGCTTCATCATCTATCCTCATCAATAATCGATAATGAGACCAACTCAATTCACTACACAGTGTGTAGCGATTCTTAAACATCAAGTAAAATTGACGCATATTTCTCAAATTTGCAATTGTAAAGCCTTTTCCAAATTCCTTGGTTAGAGCTTTTGAAAGATATTCAATAAGTCCTTTACCGTATTCAGCTCGTTCGCTTTCCCCTTGAGCAGCAACAATTTCTTTACCAATTTCCCAATACGCTTCCACCATCGCGAAATTGATTGCTGTATATACTTTACTTTTTGCGGTCAGAACCGTAGTTCTTATATTTTCATATGCAGAAGGCTGCTTTTGCAATTCTTTATCCATATTATTACTTCCCTTTTCAAGCGATTTTTCTTTACTTCTCAATTTTACACTTTGCCAGTGCTAATTTCAATTTAACACATACCGGTTATATAGCAAACTGTTTATGTCATACAGCGAAACAGTTTGCCAAATGTGTTTTGATGTCAAATTTTAATACAATTTAACTCAAAACGCTATGGTTCCGCCACCGATTACGCTATTTTCTTTGTAAAAAACAACCGCCTGCCCAGGCGTAATTGCACGCACAGGGTTTCTAAAGACAATTTTCACGGTATTATTTTCTAAAGGTTCGATGGTCGCCATTTCAGCCTTTGCGCTGTATCTTATCTTGGCTTCGATTTCCATCGGCTCTTTCAATTCCGGTATTTCAATATAGTTTAAATTCCCAGCAATCAAGGAGTTACGGAAAATTTCTTCCTCTTTACCTAAAACGACCTCGTTGTTTGCCGGATTGATCCCGGTTACGAACATTCTCTCGCCGAATGCTATTCCAAGGCCTTTCCTCTGTCCAACGGTAAAATGTGTTATGCCTTTGTGTTGTCCCAAAACATTTCCAGCCTTGTCAACAAAGTTGCCGGGGATTGATTTTTCACCTGTGTATTGCTCCATAAAAGTAGCATAATCCTGATCCGGAACAAAACAGATCTCCTGGCTGTCAGGTTTGTTCGCGACCCCGAATGAATATTTTCTGGCGATTTCGCGCGTCTGCTCCTTGGTATATTCACCAAGCGGCATAAGTGTATGTGCGAGTTGGTATTGTGTGAAATTGTATAGCACGTAGCTTTGGTCTTTTTCGAGAGATACGCCCTTGTGCAGTTCATACCGGCCGCTCGTTTCGTTAAATAAAATTCTGGAATAATGGCCGGTTGCAATATAGTCAAAGCCCATGGCAACAGCCTTTTCGAGCATTCCGCCCATTTTGATGAACTTGTTGCAGGCGATGCATGGATTGGGTGTTTTACCGCATTTGTATTCTTCAACGAAATAGTCAACCACCGTACTTTTAAAAACATCCTTGAAATTAAGCACATAATGCGGGATTCCAAGCTTGTAACAGACCATTCTCGCATCGTTGATATCATCAAGTGAGCAGCATGTCGAATCCTTCGCATACTCAAATCCATCGGATTCGTCTCCTGACCAGAGTTTAAGTGTTACGCCTACGACCTCATATCCTTGCTCGATCAAAAGAGCCGCTGCGACAGAGCTGTCTACTCCGCCACTCATGCCTATCATGACCTTTTTTTTGTCTGTATGAAGATCATTAGATTCATTCATTGAATTTTTACCTTAACACATTTTCTAAATGCTCGGATTCTCGCTGTCGAAAATTTTCTTTACAATAGGTATGGACGCAAGGCCGATTGCGATTCCAGCGATTGCCTGTATCAGGTTGGGTAGAATCGAAGGAACAGCGTAAGGAATTCCGAAAACTATGACCTCGAAAGTAAAATACCCGCCAACCATTATTATCTCACAGATGAAAAATATAAATGCAGTAAAAAAATATTTGTCCTGCTTTCCGTATTTAAGTAAAAATCCAGCTGTCAGTCCCATTAATCCTTTTATAATAAAGGTTGCAGGCGCGTACTGTGCATACCCTGCAAAAAGGTCGGCCAGCATTGACCCAAGTGCTCCGACAACTCCTGCGAAAGGCCCAAGGATAAGGGCTGAGGCAAATATTATCCCATCACCCAGATTTACATTGCCGCCTATACCGTTGGGAATCTGCAAAAACATCGTGGCAACAAGTACCAATCCCGTAAGTATCCCACCGTAAGCTATTTTGCGTATTTTTGTTTTATCCATAATCGTGACCATCCTTTTCTATTTACTATTTGAAATTTTATTATTCAGTCTTTGTTTCTTATCGTATTACTTCCAATTATTTTCGCATATTATATCATATTTTTTCTTGTAAATTCATAAAATGAAAATTTATTTTTGTTCTGAAAATATAAAGTTTTGTCCTGATTTTTTATTTGAACGTATTACGATGTTTTTTACGGTTTATATTAGAAAATTGCCCGTATCATCAAAAAAACAAATTGACAAAACCCCATAGTATTTATATAATTATTCGTGCTGAAGGAAAAGATCATTTTTCTTTTGCGGATGTAGTTCAATGGCAGAATTCCAGCTTCCCAAGCTGACTACGCGGGTCCGATTCCCGTCATCCGCTCCACGTGTGCTCTTATAGCTCAGTCGGTAGAGCGTTTCCATGGTAAGGAAGAGGTCATCGGTTCGATTCCGATTAAGAGCTCCAAGAAAAAAGCGGTTACTCGAAAGAGTAGCCG
>CAZZCN010000115.1:0-7089 GCA_964652975.1 uncultured Oscillospiraceae bacterium
ATATATCTGCTTGTAATGGCAATGCTGAAAGGCAATGGGATAGCCGATCTTGGCGGAGACCGCACCGGCAAGAAGAAAAAAGGCAAGGGCAGGTCTTTAGGTGCGGTTATAGTTATGGCGTTTGCAGGACTTTATCTTGGCGGAATAGGCGTCATGTATATATTTGGAGGATTTGACCTCTTGAAGCCTCTGGGACTGCAGTCTCTTATTATAGGGATAGCAGTTAGCGCAATAGCATTTCTGGTTTTCTTTTTCGGGCTTTTCTATGCGATGAGTATTTTTTACTTTTCCAGTGATGTCGAAAAGCTACTGCCGCTTCCGGTAACTCCAGGCCAGCTTATAGCGGCAAAATTCATGGTCACCCTTGTCTACGAGTACCTGGTTACCTTGGTGTTGCTTGCGCCGGCAATGATAACCTACGGAATATTAGACAAAGCGGGTGTTCTGTATTATATCTACATGGTTGTTGCATTGATTTTGCTTCCTGTGGTACCGCTTGTCATGTCATGCATACTTATAATGCTGATTATGCGTTTTGCGCCCGCGGCCAGGAACAAGGACAGGTTCACGCTTGTTGCAAGCGGACTTGCCATAGTTGCCGGACTTGGCCTCAGCTTTAGCATGCAGTCGCTTTTTATGAACAGTGACTCCAAGAATTATGCATCTATACTTACCGAGAGTGCAAAAGGGATATCCAAAATATCGTCAGGGATTTTCCCTGGAACGTATTTTGCAAATTATGCACTGGCAAAGCCGGAAGGATGGGATTCGTTTTTAATGATGCTGATTTTTGTTGCGATTGCAGCTATCGGCTTGCTGCTCTTATATGTTGCAGGTAATCTCTTGTATTTTAAGGGCGTTATCGGGGTAACTTCTTCTAGCTCAAGTGGTAAAGCACTTTCAGATGCTGAATTTGAAGAGTCGACAACTCCTGCAAATGTTTTTATAACCTATATGCGAAAAGACATCAGGGTGCTTTTTAGAACCCCGGTATTTCTTATGAACAATGTATTGATGAATTTTATAATGCCGTTTCTTATAGTAGTTCCTCTTTTCATGAACTCTCAGGAAGACGGGTTTTCGATAAGCAGTTTAAAGGAGATGGCAGGGGAATCCATTTTTGGTGGCGACATGCAGTTTGCGCCTTTTCTGATTCTGGGATTCTACGGCCTTATATCTTTTATCTGCGGTACAAACGGAATAACGGAGAGCGCGATTTCGCGCGAAGGCAGCTGTGCATATTTTATGAAAATAATTCCCATGTCTTACCGGATGCAGATATGGGCAAAAGTATCGGTCGGTGTTCTGTTCAGCACCATTTCAGCAATTCTGTCACTTATAATTTTGTGTGTGGTGCTTATGCCGCCTGTCTGGTTTGTACTTGTCTGTCTGGCAACCGTACCGGGGGCGATACTTTTCCCAAATGTCACAGGTATAATTTTCGACCTTTACATGCCAAAAATCAAATGGGACAATGAGCAAAAGGCGGTCAAGCAGAACATGAACGTCCTTTATGGAATGTTAACTGCATCGGCGATGGTTGCCGTTGTTGCAATTATAGTTGTTAAGTTTTCCCTGACGTTAGTGCCAGCTGTGGCGGTTATAGTCTTGGTGCCGCTTGTCCTTACTTTGGCAAGTGCGACTTTTATAAGCAAAAACTCGGGCAGGATTTTGAGACAACTGACGCCATAAATGTTTGAAAAAAGTCCGCAAAAAGCTTATACTATATGAAAATATATTTTTATGCAGGTGGAAGAATTTGGTCTGGCTGAATCTGCATAAGTTGGGAAATTCGACCAGGTTGAATCTGCATAAGTTGGGAAATTCGGCCCGGACGAATCTGTAAAATCCGGTGATTTCGATCCAGTCGAATCTGTATAAGTTGCGAAAACTCGGATGTGGAATCAGCCAAAATATCTATCAACAAGGGAGGGGTTAACATGAAAAGATCCAGTGGCGTTTTACTACATATAACATCGCTGCCGGGCCATTACGGAATCGGCAAATTCGGTGAAGAAGCTATTAAGTTTTCATTGTTTTTAAGGCATTCGGGATTTTCATACTGGCAGGTTCTTCCTTTTGGTCCTGTAGGATTCGGTAACTCGCCTTATCAGACCTACTCGGCGTTTGCCGGTTATGTAGCTTTGATTGACCCTGCTCAGCTGGTCAAGGACAATCTGTTGTTTCCGTACGAACTTAAGGTTTTCGAATATCACGGTGGTCCTTACACAGTTGATTATGAATTTGCATATTCGAAGGCGATAGACATGCTGAAGTTTGCATTTGGCCGGATATCACCTGACATGCTGCGCGCAATCGTGGAATTTTCAGAGAAAAACAAGGCATGGCTTGATGATTATGCCCTGTTCATGTCACTTAAGGAACGTTTCAACAACAAGCCTTTCTGGGAATGGCCGGATGAAGCCTTGATTTCCAGGGACGAAACGGCGATTGCCGAAGCTGTTATGATGGAGAGAGAAAACATCGCTTTCTGGAAATTCTCACAGTATATTTTTGATAAACAATGGCAAAAGACAAAGGCCGCTATCAACGCCAACAACATCGAGGTGATAGGCGACATGCCTATCTATGTCGCACACGACAGCAGCGATCTATGGGCGAATCCAGAGCTGTTCAAGTTGAATCCGGACTTCACGCCAAGTGTTGTTGCAGGTGTTCCGCCGGACGCGTTCTGTGATGATGGACAGCTTTGGGGCAACCCGATCTATGACTGGCACTATATGGAAAAGGATAATTTCGCATGGTGGATAAGCCGTATAAAGTCTGCGCTTGAGACATTTGATCACATAAGAATCGACCATTTCAGAGGGTTCGAATCATACTGGGAGGTTCCTTACGGAGAGCTTACCGCGGTTAAGGGTAAGTGGCAAAAAGGGCCTGCTATGAAGCTTTTCAACCAGGTCAAGGCAGTTTTCGGTGATGCAAATATAATCGCCGAGGATCTTGGAGATATTGACGACAATGTAAGGAGATTCCTCGCGAAATGCGGTTACCCCGGCATGAATGTAATCCAGTTTGCTTTTGACCCCGAAATGGAAAGCGACAACGTCCCGTACAATTATCTGCATAATTCTGTCGGATATACAGGCACCCACGACAACAATACCATGCTCGGATGGCTCTGGAGTGCAAACGAAGAGGAGAGAAGCTACGCGCTTGAATACTGTGGCTTTGAAGGGGGCGACTGGGGAAAAGGCGGCGTACACAGTAGCTCCGTGAAAGCCTTCATCAGGACGCTTTGGCAAAGCGGATGTAACCTTGTAATTGTGCCGGTACAGGATCTCTGTGGGTACGGAAGCGACGCCAGGATGAACGTCCCCGGTACAGTCGGGAACAACTGGCTGTTCAGATTGACGCATGACGCGCTCAGCCAGATACCGTCAAGATATTGGAAACATTTCAATATGATTTTCAGAAGATACGAGCCAGAAAAAAAGAAAAAGCCTAAACTACTTACAAAATAGCAATCGAATATATAACACACAAATAAAAACAAATAAAAACAAACAAACAAATTATAAGAACAAACTAGAATAGGATGGTAATAAAAGTGCTAGATAAACTAAAGACAGTTGTTAACCGCTATGACGAGCTTACACAGGAGATGAGCGACCCGGCGGTTATCGCATCGGACAGATACATGAAGATAGTAAAGGAACACTCGGATATCGAGCCGATTGTAAATGCATACAGAGAGTATGCAAGAATCGAGGAAGAGCTTACCGAGAACAAGGAGATGTTTTCGAGTTCGTCCGACCAGGAGTTCCGTGAATTCGTGCGCGAAGAAATCACTGCACAGGAAGAACGCAGCAAATTGCTTGTAGAACAGCTTCGTGACATGATCGCTCCGTCTGACCCCAATGACAACAGGAATGTAATCGTGGAAATCCGTGGTGGTGCAGGAGGCGAAGAGGCGGCATTGTTTGCAGCCGTGCTATACAAGATGTACTCATATTATGCCACTCAACGTGGCTGGTCGGTCGACCTTATTGATTATAATGAGACAGAAATCGGTGGATACAAGGAAATTGTTTTTTCAATTGACGGACGCGGTGCGTTCAGCCGTCTCAAATACGAGAGAGGTGTCCACAGGGTTCAACGGGTTCCCGCCACAGAATCAGGCGGACGTATCCATACATCGACAGTCACTGTTGCTGTTCTGCCGCAGGTACAGGACGTAGAAGTGACTATCAACCCGTCAGATCTTATAATCGACACATACAGGGCGTCAGGCGCCGGAGGTCAGCACGTTAATACAACCGATTCAGCGATACGAATAACCCACAAGCCATCAGGAATTGTGGTAACATGCCAGGACCAGCGGTCACAGTACAAGAACAAGGACAGGGCGATGGCCGTCCTTAAGAGTAAAGTCTACGAGATGGAGCAGGCAAAGCAGGCCGGCGTCGTTGCGGATGACAGGAAAAGCCAGGTCGGTACGGGCGACAGAAGCGAAAGAATAAGGACATACAATTATCCGCAGGGCCGTGTCACGGACCACAGAATAGGATTGACACTATACAAAATCGACGAAATTCTACAGGGCAACCTCGATGACCTCATCGACCCGCTTATTTCCGCAGAGCGTGCAAACGCGCTTAGCAAGGGATCATCGGAAGATTGATGGAAGCATTGCAATAGATAAATGATATGCAAAACGAATCAATTGAATAAAATCCGTAAAAATGCAAAATCAAAAAAGATGATAGAACAACGAATAATTCATAAAGTTGTCATAGCAAAACTATAATGTACACTATAAGGAATTTGCAGCAATCTTTTCTAAAAGCTCATATAGGAAGGCAGTCAAATTGGAAACCATAATAGTCAAGGATATACCGGAGGATATAAACGGCAAAAATTCATCAAATGCTTTGACAGAAGACAAGGCCAATCTCTTTTTTCTTGCAGCAAAAGCAATAATTGACAACGAGCTCGTGGCTTTTCCTACAGAAACCGTATACGGGCTTGGCGCCAATGCCTTGAATGCCAATGCAGTCAAAAAGATTTTTGAAGTGAAGGGACGCCCGGGAGATAATCCGCTTATAGTACATGTCGCAGACAAAAGCATGATCAACCCACTCGTCACCGAGATAACGGAAACAGCCAGATCGCTTATCGACGCATTCATGCCGGGACCTATAACACTTGTGTTTAGAAAGTCACCGGTAATCCCATACGAAGTAACGGCCGGTCTGGAAACCGTAGCGATCAGAATTCCTTCACATGATATAGCACTGAAATTTCTACAGCTCGTTAACCTGCCGGTAGCCGCACCTTCGGCAAATCTCTCCGGAAAGCCAAGTCCTACTTCGGCAAAGCACGTGTATAATGACCTGTCGGGCAAAATCGGATATATAATAGATGGCGGATACTGCGATGTTGGAGTGGAATCAACCGTTGTAGACGTAACAGGAGATTTCCCCGTAATTTTGCGGCCGGGACTAATAACCGCGCAGGATATTTTCAGTGTCTGCGGAAAAGTAAAGGGAGCAGGATCGGAGCAGATCACAGGGGTATCCGATAGCAGCAGTGATTTTGACGAGAGCAAAACACCACCTTCACCAGGCATGAAGTACAGACATTATGCACCGGTTGCACAGATTTTCCTCACCGAAGATGCAGGTATCGAAACTCAGATAATCAAAGCAAAAGACTCCATATCAGAAGCGTTGAATTCTGGCAAAAAGGTCGGTGTATATGGCGGGGAGGATTTTAACAACGCTATTTCGAAAGAATTCCCGGATCTGTTCTACATATCATATGGCAGTGAACAGGACGTAAAATCCGCGCTTATAAAATTGTTCTACGCGCTGCGCAAAATGGATGAGAAGAATGTGGACTTGATTATTGTCGAGACCTTTAAAGCCGATGGGGTTGGAGTTGCTTATATGAATAGATTAATAAAAGCGGCTAGGATTTGTTAAAATTGTGTTATACTTCGTCGAAGAAAATTTCAAGCTCAGTCACATATACCCCATATGCTCCTTCGCTTGAAACAGTCTTCTCCTTGTCTAACATCAATTTTTCCTAAATCCTAGGACAATCCCAGGTAAGTACAGAAATTTTTCAAATCTATGAACAACTATAATTGAATTACTCAAAGCATACATCATAGATAATCGAAGAAAATTTCATTAAACTTCTTTAATGGAGAGAAAATGTATGAATTTACTGTTTATATGTACCGGAAATACTTGCAGGAGTCCGATGGCGGAAGGGTACTTTAATTTTGTTGCCCGAAAGTTAGGAATTGATGCTGCAGGCAAATCGGCAGGGATAGTTGCAAACGACGGTCAGCACGCTTCTGACTATTCTGTCAGGGCGATGAGGGAGCTTTTCGATATTGACATCTCCGGTCACAAGGCAAAATCCGTAACCGTTGCCGGAATGCAAAGCGCGGATTATGTAATAACAATGACCAAAAGCCATAAATTGGTTTTAAGGGGAATGTTTCCCGAGCACGAAGACAAGATATTCATATTAAGTGAGTTTGCGTATAGATGTAAAAATGGAATGATAAATATAAAAAGAGAGAATTCAGATTCAGATATAAAAGCACCTTCATCAGAAGGTATAAAATTTAATACTATAATCGAACACCAAGCATCTCAGTACTTTGAGGACATTGCCGACCCGTATTATTATGGATTGGATGTTTACATGGAAACTGCAAAAGAAATCGCAGAATATATCGACGGGATTATTGCTTCCATGTAGACTGTATTTATAATCTAACAGTCAAAATGAAATCATTCAGAGTTCCTTATTACATGTCTCTAACGCTCGCAGATGAAAAGTGCCTTCATGGGGTAATCAGACAGATGTATAGTGCCTTCATGGGGTAATCAGACAAATGTACAGCGCCTTCATGGGGTAATCAGACAAATGTACAGCGCCTTCATGGGGTAATCAGACAGATGACCAATATACAGAAAATGCAATAATATCAAATGATGTAGTCTATATGGTGTGAGGATTTTCGATATAATACAGAAACTTCTCAATCGATCTGGCAAAATAAAAGCCGTCGCAAATTCTTTCGTCCGCGGTAAAATTCAAATTAAC
>CAZZCN010000116.1:0-3003 GCA_964652975.1 uncultured Oscillospiraceae bacterium
TCTCTTCAAGTAAGCAAAGTTGTTTCTTTATTTCATTTTCCATGGTCGCCCCCGCATAGATGATTTTGTGCCTACATTATGTGCTCAATTTTATAAAATAAATGTCATCAAAAAATTGACTCATTCACTTCATCTATCCAGGAAATATCATTTGAGCGTAAACGCTCAAAAAGAATATGCATATTGCTAGAAGGCATGTCATCGGGATTGGTGCTCATTTGTCCTAGTCGTTCAATCATACAATCCCAATTCCTAAAAAATATTTTTTGGCAAATCTCCTCTAATTGATCTTGATGCGCATCATAATTCTCTATGCCAGTCAAACGGTATACATCGTCTCTTGCCGCAACCTTTGCCTGTGTTTTCAGTTCTACTTCTCCGAAGTGCAAAAGAATAACCTGTAAAGTACAGGGTCTTGTGAAGGTAATTATCTTTTGCGCATTACTTTCCCCTATTATTTCTTCTATTCCTTGCACAACGACATTATAAGCATCTGGTTTCCTATCTAGATCACAGACAACTAATACGATTGAGTGTGAATCGCTTGCCAAGGCTTCCTGATACTTTGCTGGTATATTGCTTGAACTTTTTGCATTGACAGGTTTAATCTTATAATTTGATGAAAAAATTGGTAATTCAATTAGTCTCTTAAAATAATAGTATTCTTCAAAACCTTCCAGAATCAGGCAGATAGATCTTAAAGATTTCGGGTTATTTAAAAACGGTGGCAAGTTAGTCATCGCAATCTCCATTCTTCCGGTTGATCAATAAATCGACTAAAGACGGGTCAGGTAGCGCACCTAAAAATCCTTTTGAATAATGCTCATATAGATTAGATTCAAGTCGTATTCCTGAATTTTGTGCTGTGAAATCAGATAATGAATAGAGATATACTTGTTTCTGATCCTTATCTGTAAACCATAACTGTTCTTTGCGGAAAAGAGTTTTTATATCAAGTAAACTTGCATCATGTGTTGAAAATACCAACTGAGCGTTGTTATTCAGTGAACTGTTAAAAAGAGATACTATTGCACGCGACAGTTTAAAATGGATACCACTATCTAATTCATCGATAAATAAGCAGCCACCTTTATTCAAACATTCTACAAGATACCCCGCAAGAGATACGATTTTTTTGGTGCCAAGCGAGTCAAATATTATGCTGGGTAACGGCTTTCCCTTATGAATTGAAGTCAATTTCAGCATTTCGACAACCTTATCTATATTGTGAATTCCTTTAGCCTTTTGATCTTCTTCATCCACTTCTATCGAAATATTTTCCGTTAACTTTTCATCGTATTTAAAGTCGTCAATATCTAAATCAGAGTGTTTAATAAGCTCAACAATTTGCTTAGCTTCGCAGCTATTTTGACCTTTTAGCATTTCAATTGTCTTATAAGGTTGTAGAGATTGCATTGATAATACAGTAATGCTTTCAGCAAACCCTCTTAATACATTCTTAGCTTCTTGAAGCAATGGAAATTCAGATGCATCCAACGTATTTATCAATATATTGTCTTTAGAAGAAAGATTAATAACGTCTTTTAGCTTGTCACAGGAGCTGTTAGCGACCTTCGTATCAGCATTTCTATAGAAGAAAGCACTTTTTGTTTCATTTCCGTATTGATCGACAACAACGTGAACAAATTCTTCTTCAACAAATGTTTTCGATTTTGTGTCATACCTGAAATTATACAGATACCGTTTTTCATTCCACAGAAATACAGCACCAATTTTTAGAACAGATGAATCTGTAAACAAGTTGGAACGAAAGCTAATAGTTTTATTGAGTATTACGGCTCGATAAGCATGAATCGCATTTAACAAACATGTTTTACCCGTATTATTCGGCCCATAAATAGCCGCTGTTTTTATAATGTTACCCTGCAAATTCATTATAATATTTGACCGGAATTTTTTCGTCCTCAAATCTGCTTCTAAATTTAGTTCAACTTCTTTGCTAAATGCCTGAAAATTCTCAATAGTAAATTTCAATAACATATTTTTCACCTCGCCAACATTATACACTTATTTAATTATTCATGCAACATTTTTGCATGAATAATTAAATGTAATTTTTGAGGATAATCGTTTTGAATTATTTGATAGCAGGCATATTGGCAAAGTTCGTAATTAACAACATGCTTTGTGGCATTTTTATCATTTTGCCAACCTCGGCAAAATGATAATTTAATTCATATCCATGTTTTTACAAGCAATCATTGCCTTATCTACTACATTTGAAAAATTCCGCCATTGCGTATATTCAAGAACAGTTGCAAGTTCTCTTGCATACCAAAATTCTTCTCCTTTTCATTAGCTTATAATATATTATATTAACTGCTCGGAATAAATTCAATGCTATATACCTCATATATTATTTATTAATTATTTCTATAATCAATGATGCACTAGTAGACTTTGATAACATTTTTACAACAATTTGTTGTTTTTGACCGTTTTTTTGCCCTGATTCGTGGTTATTTTTGCTGTATTTAACTGGGTGTAAAAAACCTTGTAACCACTGATGTGTGAGATTGTAAAAACCAATGTACACAAGCGTGAGAGAACTCTCTCCGCCAAAATCAAAAGGACGCTTTATTACGAAGAAAACCAAGTTTCCACGGCGGAGTACTCTCCGCCACAGCACTAGACTTGCAACAAAAAACGAGCACCTAATTTTACATATTCAATTTCACGGCGTGAGAGAACTCTCTCCGCCAAAATCAAAAGGACGCTTTATTACGAAGCGTCCTTTTATTTTTGGCGGAGAGAGAGGGATTTGAACCCTCGGAACCTTTAACAGTTCACACGATTTCCAGGCGGCCGATTGTGATATTTTAGTTATTTTTCGTCTTATTGTTATTTATATTTTAATTGTTGTAATACAGTCATATCAGTTGTTTTCAGCTTTTTTATTTAAAAGTGTTTATTTTATATTATATTGCCTTATGGTTGAGTTTGATAACATTTTTACAACAATTTTATGGTCTTTTTCATTAG
>CAZZCN010000116.1:3103-7085 GCA_964652975.1 uncultured Oscillospiraceae bacterium
GAAATTTTCATGAAATGCTGCATCTCATCTCTTGTTCGTGGAGTTTTGCAGAACTCTATTAATGGATTGATGCTTTCATCAGCTTGTGCAGTAGCTTGTACACTAGCTTGTACACTAGCTTGTGCACTAGCTTGGGGATTGGCATGAGAAGTTAAAGGAATAATCGTTTTGAAAACATCCCCTTCGACAAAAATCGGTTTTGAATTTGAATATATTTTACAGTACTTTTTTATATTTTTGATACCAGAGCCTAACTCATCCGCTCTCCCAATTTCTTTAAAAACTTTTGCAATAATTGGATTTTTAGGATATGGAGTAAAATTATCTATATCAATTTCCCCGAATCCATTCGCCTTATTTCCATTTTCAGTAATTACCCTGTCATTTTCAATAATAAATTTTGCAGGATACGGATTTGAATATTCACGGTGAATTAAAATATTTGCTACAATCTCACGAAAAAGCTTATTTCGAACACTAACTCTCGTATCATCATCCAAATAAAAAGTGTCATCAAGATGTTTTTCTACAAAATTCATCAACCGGTCATAACTTTCAATCAAGTTGCAACGAATATCATCCCTGTCATCATACCGGTCAAGATTCACACGCCTCAAAATTGCATCTGTTTTATGGTACGGAATTGCAGATATGATTGTCTCATCTTTCCCGAAAAGTAAAATACAAGCTAAAGTGTAGCCTTCTTTTCCGGTTTGGATATCTTTTTGATAAAGACCAGCACTTCTTAATATTTGATCATTCGTCATTTTTTCCCAAGGGTGATTAGGTTGCCTGTTGGATGCCATAATGCGAACGCTATCAATTATTTCCGGCTTCAAATCATCCATCGTTGCATACGGGTATACATCATTTTCCGTAAAAGCACGTTGCTTCCGGATATACATGGAGGCAATTATATCAACACTATTAGTAACATCAAAATCTCCATCCTCATTACGGTCATATATTTTCCCATTGGATTTATGAACCTGAGAACTTTCCGGAACAAATATATGCAAAACGGTTTTACCATCAATTTTATATTCATTGATTGTTAAGTAAGCTGTTGGAAAAAGGTTTACAGGGTTGTTCATTAATGAAGCAAAGTCCTTTTTTATTTGACTAATAGATTCTTCATTAACTCCTGTAACACTCCCATCGTCTTTAACGCCTAAAAGAATGTCTCCACCAATTCGATTTAAAAACGCACATATTGATTCCATAAGAGTCCTTGGCAATCTATTCTTGCTTTCTTTAAACTCGGTTGTTATTCCTTCACCGCCAGAGATTATTGATTTAATATTTGTAAGCATAATTATTTATTCCTTGCCTTGGTTAATTTTGTTTGCTATCGTCAACATTTATTATACCGAAAATCAGCATAACTGTCGACTATCTGCTACCATAGACTAAACTATCTTTCATCTGATCGTTGCTCATTTGCTTTATTTTTCCTAGTCATAACAACATCAGTATAATGCAATGCCTGATGATATACATTTAGTACAGCTAATTTTCGCTCGATTCTTACATTGACGTAATCAGACGTTACCGCATCCAGGCTATTAGAAATACCAAGTGACATTCCAATCCCTTTCAGTGTATGTCCTAGCAGTTCACCAACAGTGTAAAAATCTCCGGTTAGCTGGTGCATGTTGGTTGCTGCTGAATGCCGCATGTCGTGGAAACGCATGTAAGGCAGTCCATATTTTTTTAGCAACCTTTGAAAACCTTTTGTAACTATATCATCACGCATCGGAGCGCCATTTTTTTTTGATACCACTATGTCATTTTCATAATAGACTTCTCCCAGAACTGTAGCAATCTCTTTATCTTTATGTTGAAGCATCAACTGTCTCTTAAAATACGGCATGGTAATTTCCGTAATAGGCAGTTCTCGTCCTTCTGCTTTTGTTGGAGCCATTTCTTTAATAATTGTTGACCCTCGTGGAATTTTATATGGAAGCTGTTCAATAACTTTAAATTTCATATTTTTTAAATCAACATTTTGCCATCTTAACCCTAATATTTCATTTCGGCGAAGTCCATACATCCCGCTCAATACAAAAATCATTTCCCATTCATTTCCAATTGAGTATTTCATTAATTGTTGCATTTGCTCAACTGTGTATGGGTTTGGTGTCTTTGCTTTTTTACCAAACTTTGTAAGAATTTCTCTGGCTGGGTTGCCATCAATGTATTTATATTTTCTTGCAGCTTCAAGTGCAACACTTAAAATACGTTGAGCATATTTAACTGTATTTTGAGACAGTCCTTCACTAAAAATTTCTTGAAACATTTTATCAATCATTTCTGGTGTTAGTTTTTTTAATGGTACATTTCCAATATATGGAACAATTTGATTTTTTATATGGTTTTTATATCCTGCCATAGTACTTGGTCGAAGATTTGCTTTCCCATGAATTTCAATCCAATCGTCCAAATATTCTTTGACTGTAAGCTTCATATCTGATGCTTTTTCTACTTTGTAACTGTCATTTCCAAGTTTGATTCTCATTTCTGCTTCATGATCCAATGCACTTTGTTTTGTGGCAAATCCGCGTTTTCCGTATGTTTTATATCCATTACCTGTCTTATATCTTATAAACACATCATATACAGTTCCAACTCTTGATGTGCTAACACCTTCTTTGTTTCGTTTGTTTTTAATTTGTCTTGAGTTTATAGACATTATTCTAAGCCTCCCTTACAAATTTAGGAATTGTTCTGTTTTTCAAATACCAATCCCATATTGCCCTATCTGCAAGCAATCTGCGATTTCCATTTTGAATGAACTCAATTTCTCCCTCGTCTAAAAGTGCGCGTAGTCTGTTTTCGCCAATACCGCTTATTTTACTCATTTGCTCAACTGTTTTGAACATTGGTACAATCTCCTGAATGGTCTTGTCTTTTTTAACTGCCATAAATAATTCCTCCATTTTAAATTTGAATATTTTTTATTTTCATGCATTATGAATTGCATTAATATCATGTGCAAAGTTTGCAATATAAAATAGCCTTCCTCAATTACTAAGTATATTGACGAAGATAACTGTTTGCAAATGTGTGGATTTTTTTGTTGAAATATTTTTGGAATTGTTATTTTTGAAATATAGAAAAAATCAAACAGCGCCAAAGATACCTTGACACTATATATTTGATTATATGCTTTTTCTATTATTCTATTTAGTGATTCCAATAAATCATTATTACAATTCGTATAAGCTAGTTGAATTGATTGTTCGGACCTTTATCACTTGCAAATAAGCGATGATTTTAATTCATGGGCATTATTCATACCGATATTTTGTGTCTGGAATCTACTTTCTAAAATTTATTCCTATCGCAGTATTTTATAAACCTAATCACAAGACCGCAAACAGCAAAATCTATTAAAAATTGCTGCTTGGCAGTCCTGCAAATGGTTTAATTATTAAGTCGTCTGTTATGAACAATACCAATACACTCGGATTTGAACAATGAGACGTTTTAATTATGGTACTTTCTAACTCATCAAACGGCCGGGAACTAATCGGCACCACGGGAATCGCACCCCTGCGAGGATCTCTCGTAGCTCCCCTCATTGCCTGCGACGGCATAGAAATTCTTCGGATTCAACAAAATAACGCTGTGCGTTTTTCTGAAGAACCAGAAGAGCTCTTTACGCTCGGACTGTGACTGGGAAGGAGTATCATTATTTCTTTTGCCTGTCATCGCCATATTGGAGTCATCCAATAGTTACAACAAACTTATTTATGTAATATCATTGAAACCACGATAAAATAGTTTGCCGAATGCGTTTTGATAGCATATATATTATCCTACTAATTTCAAAACGCTATATAACCGAATGTTGTTCGCTCTTCCCTTGGGTGGTTTAAAACCATTCAAAGAAGTCCTGGCGCACTCGTTAATGTGGCTTATGCTTGTGCAATAGCAAAAGGAATGTGCTTGATGAATTTTTATTCAGTTTTCAAGTTTC
>CAZZCN010000117.1:0-7080 GCA_964652975.1 uncultured Oscillospiraceae bacterium
TTATCACGTTTTCAAATTTTATTTTATGTTACCATGTCAAAGGATTTTAACAAATCAAAGGGTGGTTTTAGCCACCTACTCAAGAAGGAGGACAATAATATGTTTTGTTATCAATGTCAGGAGGCACTCGGCGGTAAGGGGTGCAATGTAAACGGTGTATGCGGCAAAAAGCGTGAGGTTGCGGATCTTCAGGATTTGCTGATTTATTCACTTAAGGGTATTTCAGAGGTTGTCGTAAACGGCAAAATCGACGTTAAAGGGATTACCAATGTGAACCATATGGTGATCAACAGTCTTTTCATGACTATCACAAATGCAAATTTTGACGATGCCGCTATAGAAAAACAAATTCACAATATGCTCGCCCTGCGAAATGAGTTAAAAAGAGACGTTCTATTAAAAAACATGCATGATGCAGTCACTTTCAATGTCAATTCAAGAGACTCAATGCTCGCAAAGGCATTATCTGTCGGTGTATTGTCAACCGAAAACGAAGACGTACGATCACTTCGTGAACTTATCATCTATGGCTTGAAAGGTGTTGCGGCTTACACCGAGCACGCATTCAACCTCGGCAAGGAAAATCCGGATATCTACGCATTTGCATACGAAGCCCTGTCTGCAACACTTGACGATACACTGACCGCGGACGATCTGGTTGCGCTGACACTTAAGACAGGCGAATTCGGTGTCAAGGCAATGGCTCTTTTGGATGAGGCTAACACTTCCAGATATGGCAATCCCGAAATAACACAGGTCAACCTGGGAGTCAGAAATAATCCAGCCATACTCATCTCCGGTCATGATCTCGCCGACCTGGAACAGCTTTTAGAGCAGACAAAGGGTACCGGCGTTGATGTCTATACACACAGCGAAATGCTTCCGGCTCACTATTATCCTGCATTCAAGAAATACGACAATTTTGTCGGAAATTATGGAAATGCATGGTGGAAGCAGAAGGTTGAGTTTGCGGCATTTAACGGACCTGTGCTTTTTACCACTAACTGTATAGTCCCTCCAAAAGACGAGAACACACGTAAAAGAATATTCACGACCGGTTCATCTGGGTTCCCTGGATGCACGCATATTGTTGCGGACGCTAACGACAAAAAAGATTTTTCAGAGATTATTGCCATGGCCAAAACCCTTCCGGCTCCTGTCGAGATCGAGAATGGTACCATAGTTGGCGGATTTGCTCACAATCAGGTGATTGCACTTGCAGACAAGGTTGTTGGCGCGGTCAAAGCCGGCAAGATAAAGAAATTCTTTGTCATGGCAGGCTGCGACGGCAATATGAAATCCAGGAACTATTATACCGAATTTGCCGAGAAGCTTCCTTCCGATACTGTTATCCTTACAGCCGGATGTGCCAAGTATCGTTACAACAAATTAAAACTTGGTGACATCGACGGAATACCCAGAGTGCTCGATGCCGGGCAGTGCAACGACTCCTATTCACTTGCGGTTATCGCTTTGAAATTCAAGGAAGTGTTCGAACTCGACGATATCAACAAGCTGCCAATCGCCTTCAACATTGCATGGTACGAGCAAAAGGCAGTTATTGTGTTGCTCGCACTCCTTTATCTCGGAATCAAAAACATCCATCTCGGACCGACACTGCCGGCTTTCCTGTCACCTAATGTAGCCAAGGTTCTTGTCGAAAACTTTGGAATTGCGGGAATCGGGAATGCCCAGGATGATATAGAACTGTTTATGAAATAGACTATGGTGTTTTAAAATTGCTTTATCAAATAATTCAGATCTCTGCTTCTAGAAGTGGAGGTCTTTTTATTGCTAATATGAGAAAAATCTTAACAAATATAAGCAAAGCAAAAAAGCAAATGCACAAAAGTTTTTCTTTACAAATTTATACCTGTGTGGTACAATTTAATTACCATTTTGGTAATTTTATTCAGGAGCGATGCAGAACACAATGAGAATAATGTACAAGAATCGGCTAGCTGAAAGGCAATTTGATACTAAACACGAATCGACATGGAAGTACCCGAAGGTTGTTGTTACAAAGATCAAAGCAATGAAGAACTTTATAGAAAATGCATCCTCTCTATCAGACATAGTTCACTATCCGCCATTTCGTTTTCATAGATTGAATGGGGATCGAAAATATGAATGGGGACTTTATCTTGGTAATACCGGATACAGGGTTACTGTAATACCGGTTGACGACCAAGAGGAGAATATTGTTGAAGGGGATATAATTCATATCTCTAAATTAATTAAAATAGTATTGGTTACGGAGGTTTCAAACCATTATGAATAGTCTTGAGTATAATAATCTGATGGCATTTCACCCAGGGTATTACGTTGAGGAGATAATCGATGATATGGAGATTACACAAGAAGAGTTTGCTACAAGGCTTGGAACTACGCCCAAGACAGTAAGTAAACTTGTAAGTGGACAGATAAATCTAACAAGTGATCTCGCACAAAAATTATCTGTCATGCTTGGAACAGGCATTGATGTTTGGCTTAATATACAAACGACCTATATTCAAAAGAAGATGGAGATCGAGCAAAAACGGTTATTAGACGAGCAGTCTGATATTGTTAAGTTTATTGATTACAATTATTTTGTCGAAAATGGTTTTCTTCCCCCTGCAAGAAAATCAGAAGATAAAATTATAAATCTTTGCAGTTATTTGAAAGTATCGAATCTTTCAGCATTTAAAGAACATGATTTTCTTGTAAACTTCCGGGCAGGTGTTTCCCAAATTGAGACGAAGAATCTAATCAACGCACAGATTTGGATTCAGACTGCTATGAACATCGCAAAGAAAAGTCAGGTTAAGCCATTTAATGCCGCTTTGGTTAGGAATTACATCCCGGAAATCAGATTGATGACAGTTCAATCTCCAAATATTTTCATTCCAAGATTGCACGAAATATTTTGTGAATGCGGAGTATCTTTCGTTCTCCTGCCTCATCTTAAAAATTCGGGAATCAATGGTGCTGTCAGATGGATAGGAGAAGAGAAGGTGATTTTGGCAATGAATGATCGAAGGAATTTTTTTTTTTTTTTTTGGTTTTCGCTATTTCATGAAATTAAACATGTATTGCAACAGAAACTTAAAACTACTTTTATTAGTGCAAGCATACATGAAATGATGCAGACAGACGATAAATTCGAGAGAGACGCGGATTCATTTGCGCAGGAAGCATTAATCCCCAAAGATGCATATAAGAAATTTATACAGAATCTCCATTATTCAGATACGGACATAGTTTCTTTTGCCAATAGCATCGGAATTCATCCTGGCATTGTTGTTGGAAGGCTTCAGCATGATGGCCATATTGCTCATAATCGTTGCTTAAAACTGAAAGAGAAATATCGCATCACTATGAATTAACATTCGTGTAAAGCAAAATGTGATTTTTATCTTTATTTCTTTGAAAATTATGTGATTTTGCTTGATTTGTATTCAACAAACGCACATATTAATATGTGAAAGAGGTTAAGTAAAAAACACCACAAATCCGACGCTATTTCGATGGCGAGTCCTTTTGTATCCCTACACTCCCGAATAAGCCGAAAACCCGCCGTCAACAGGCACTACAACACCTGTTATAAAGGCTGCAGCCTCATTGCTGACAAGCCACAGAAGTGTTCCTGTCAAATCATCGGGTGCGCCGAATCTCCCGAGTGGGGTGTGGCCTAGAATTTTTTTAGACCTGTCGGTTGGATTGTTATCCGCGTCGAATAATAAGGCATAATTTTGATTTGTCACAAAAAATCCTGGTGCGATGGCATTCACACGTATGCCTGCAGGGGCGAAATGCACTGCAAGCCACTGGGTAAAGTTCGAAACAGCTGCCTTTGCAGCACTGTATGCCGGAATTTTGGTCAGTGGTTTGAATGAATTCATAGACGAAATATTAATAATAGAGCAGCCTTCGCGGCCAATCATATCTTTCGCAAAAACCTGAGTTGGCAGCAACGTCCCCAGAAAATTCAAATTCATGACAAAGCTGATACCTTCATATTCCAGGTCGAAAAAACTTACAATATCATCCCTGTCAACGTCTCCCATATCAAAATATTCTTTGGTTGTGGTTCCCTTGGGATGGTTCCCTCCGGCGCCGTTGATCAGAATATCACATTTTCCGAAAGCTTTCTCTACCTCTTCCCTCGCTGCTTCGAGACTTTTTTTGTCAAGAACGTTCGCAGATATTCCGATTGCATTTCCGCCGTCTTCGTTGATCTGCGCCGCAACATCTTTTGCCGCTTCCAGTTTCAAATCGAGGACTGCAACATTGGCGCCGCATTTTGCAAGCACCGCTGCAACCCCTGAGCACAGAACTCCGCCACCGCCTGTTACAACAGCAGTCCTGCCTTTTAAATCTATTAAAAATGGTAGCTTAATCATTTCATCTCTCCATTTCTGCTTATCGCTTCCCATAGCCCCTGCAAATAAACCGAGCCCAAGGCCCTGTCATATAATCCATAACCGGGTCTGCCCTGTTCGCCCCATATCATTCTTCCATGATCAGGCCTGATATAACCCTCAAACCCACTCTCATAGAGCGCCTTTACAATTGCGTACATATCCAGCGAACCGCATTTGGTAGGGTGAGCGCTTTCTTCGAAGCACCGTTCGCCGGTGATTTTGATATTTCTTAAATGTGCAAAATGAATTCGTCTGCCGAACTTTCGTATCATTTCCGGCAGATTGTTATCGATGCCGGCACCAAGCGAGCCTATGCAAAAAGTAAGTCCGTTTGCAGGACTTTCAACTAAGTGCAAAAATCGTTCTAGATTCTTTTCGTTTGTTATAATTCGCGGCATGCCAAAAATCCCCCACGGTGGATCATCCGGGTGAATTGCCATTTTTACCCCGGCTTCTTCAGCGGCAGGAATGACCTTCGACAAAAATTTTCCGAGGTTAAGCCAGAGTTTCTCTTCATCAACACTCTTGTACTGATCAAGCAGCCCGCGCAGCTCTACCTTTGTATAGCTTTCGTCCCAGCCTGGCAGCGATAGGTCGCTTTCTGCAGGATTAAGTGAAAGCACCGTTTCATTGTCATAAGCAAGAGCATTTGAACCGTCGGGTAGTTCTCTTGCGAGTTCGCTTCTTAGCCAGTCGAATACAGGCATGAAATTGTAACAGATAACCTTGACCCCTGCCTTGCCTAGTCTCCTGACATTCTCACAGTAGTTATCAATTAAAATGTCGCTGTCTGGTGTGCCCAGTTTTATTTTCTCGTGAACGGGAACGCTTTCAACGACCTCGAATTCAAGCCCTGCCTTATTGATTTTTTCTTTCAGCGCTAAAATGTTCTCCTCCGGCCAGACATCTCCCACCGGAACATCATAAAGGGCAGAAACCACTCCACTCATAAGCGGAATCTGTTTTATCTTGTCCAGTGTAACCGGGTCGTTTTGGCCAAACCACCGAAATGTCATTTTCATCGAATATACCTCTTTTCGAAATGTTCAATATTGTCTGCTTCAAATATTTTCTAGCTAAAGTTTTTTCACATAGGTTTACGGGGTTATTAAATATTTATTTGCTGTATCGAAACCCTATTGTAAAATATTATTTCATCTTATCAATCCCAAAATACCTTTCTGCATTATAAAAGCAGATGTCTTCTACCATTTTCACCAGATTTTCTTTGTCGGCCGGGTATTCGCCGTTTTCGACCCACTCACCGATTAAGTTGCAAAGGATTCTTCTGAAATACTCATGCCTTGTATAGGACAGAAAACTTCGGCTGTCGGTCAAAAACCCTATGTAATTCCCCAGGGCTGAAAGATTTGCAAAACTTTTGAGCTGCTCTTCCATGCCGGATTTGGTGTCGTTAAACCACCAGGCGCTACCTTGCTGAATTTTGCAGGCGATTTCAGAGGATTGAAAACAGCCAATCGCAGTTCCGATCATTGCGTTGTCATTTGGATTGATGGAGAAAATCAAAGTTTTCGGCAGAGAGGCGTTTTCTTCGAGGTTGTTAAAAAAACGAACCATGCTATGTGCGTAGCTCTGTCCTCCGATGGTGTCAAACCCTGTATCGGCGCCAAGCCTGTCAAACATTTTGATGTTTGCATTACGTATAACGCCGAAATGAAGCTGCATCACCCATCCGTGTCTCTGATATTGCTTTGCCAGGTGTAAAAGCAATGCTGTCTTATAGCCTTCAATCTCGGCAGTTGTTAATGTCTCGCCTTTAAGTCCTTTTTGAAAAATCAGATTCACGCCTTCGTCTTCAATTGACATGTATGGAATATACTCAAGTCCATGGTCGGCTGACTTGCAGCTCATCTTATTGAAAAATTCTATTCTGCTGTCCAGGGCGGCTTTCAAGTCGTCAAAGTTTTTGATTTCGGTACCGCAGACATCGGCTAGTTTCTTGATATATTCGGCAAAAGCGGGGCTTTCTACGTTCAGCGACTTGTCAGGTCTGAAAGATGGGAAAACCTTCTTTGCAAAACTTTTATCCCCAGCTATCTTCTTGTGATATTGCAAATCGTCTATTGGGTCATCGGTGGTGCAGATTACGCTGACTTTTGACATTTCAATGATTTTACGTACAGAAAGTCCTTTGATTTTCTCTTTGGTCTTCTCCCAGATTTCCTTGCAGTTTTGTTCATTTAGAACCAGGTCAATGTCAAAATATCTTTTAAGCTCCAGATGAGACCAGTGATATAGCGGATTGCCGATAAGCTTTGGCATGGTCGCCGCCCAGTGCTCGAATTTCTCGTAGTCCGATGCATCGCCTGTGATGTACTTTTCGTCTACTCCGTTTGAGCGCATGGCGCGCCATTTATAATGATCCCCGTAAAGCCATATCTGCGTGATATTTTCGTAGACAGTATCCTCCGCAATATCTTTCGGGTTAATGTGGCAGTGGTAATCTATTATCGGCAGGGCCTTCGCTGTTCCATGATAAAGGTCTATTGCTGTCTGGCTGTTTAGCAAAAAGTCATCGTCCATAAAATTTTTCATTCTGGTGTTTCCTCGTTTATTTTTCTTGTTCATAATATCGGTAAAATTTGAACCTGTTTATAAATATACGTTTTGTGCATTTGTCTTTTTATATGTAAATTGTTTTTCAGTCTTTTCA
>CAZZCN010000118.1:0-7055 GCA_964652975.1 uncultured Oscillospiraceae bacterium
CCGCGATGGGGCTTTACTGGGTGATCGGTAATATAATGAGCATGGTACAGCAGTATCTTTTCTATTATTTCATATCTAAAAGAGCACATGTTAAAACAATATCAGCAGCTAAGTAATAATTTATTGGAGGCAACAAAGCATGTCAATATCAGTTGAGAAAACAGGTAAAACAATAGAAGCAGCCATACAGGCCGCCTTGGAAGAGCTAAACGTCAATGAAGAGGATGTAATAATAGAGGTTCTTGAAGAAGGTGATGCAGGAAAGCTACTCGGCATAGGCAAGAAAGACGCCAAGGTCAGGGTTTCAATAGAAGATGACAAGACCGCCGACACTGTTTATTTTGGTGACGACGAGGAATATTCCGCAGAGCCTGCATCAAGCCAAGAAGCAGCAGCAGTTGATTTTGTGACCAAGGTTTTGTCAGGCATAGGTGTACGCGGAGAAATAACATCCTACACCGAAGGTGAGACAATATATATAGATGTATCGGGCAGAGATGTCGGAGCTATTATTGGCAGGCACGGAGAGACTCTTGATGCTATCCAGTACCTTACAACCCTAGTTATCAATAAGCATACACAAGAACATTTCAGACTTATTCTCGATATCGGCGGCTATAGAAAACGCAGAGAAGAGACACTGATTTCTCTGGCACACAGAACTGCCGAGAAAGTTGTAAAAGTTGGTAAAAGCTACGAAATGGAGCCTATGAATGCAGCAGAGAGACGAATAATTCATTTTGCATTACAGGATTATCCAGGTATCACAACCTTCAGCGAAGGAGAGGATCCTGAGAGATGCGTAATTATTTCACCTGTTAAGGAGTAGCAGATAATGCCGGAGCGCAAAAGATCAATAGAACTCGGTACGGCTCGAGGAGAATATCCTTTGAGCCGTTTTGCATATGCGGCCTGTGCCACTCCCCCCGGTGTTGGCGGTATTGCCGTTATTAGAATGTCGGGACGTGACTCTTTTGCTATTGCCAATGAGATTTTCAGGTTCGAATCGCCAATTTATGAAGATATTTTTGTTATGCCGGGATATTCATGTGCATACGGTAAGATTATGAACCCATCAACAGGAGATGTTATTGACAACGTTATTTTGACCAAGTTCATGTCACCGGGATCCTATACCGGCGAAGACACGGTTGAGATATCCTGTCATGGTGGATTGGGAGTCAAAAACTCAATACTAACAGTTTTATATGACCATGGTGCAAGACCGGCCGAACCCGGAGAATTTACAAGAAATGCTTTTCTTAACGGCAAAATCGACCTTGCACAGGCCGAAGCGGTTATTGACCTTATAAGCTCCAATGCCAAAATGGCCAGCATGCAGGCACTTAAACAGCTTGAAGGCAACCTCTCAAAGAAAATACGTGAGATTGCAAACCTTATCTACGAGCTGTTATCCAGAGTCGAAATGATACTGGAATTTCCAGAACACGAAGAATCAATGGAATCTTCAGAATTAATTAAAGATTCTCTCAGGTTTATAGACGGGCAATTAGATAATCTTATTGCTACATTTGAACAGGGGCGCATATTAAACGAAGGATTTACTGTCGCAATAACAGGTAAGCCCAATGCCGGCAAGTCATCTATGCTTAACACACTTTCCGGCTATAGTCGTGCTATTGTTACAGACATACCCGGAACCACAAGGGATACGATAGAGGAGACAGTTGATATAGAGGGGCTTCCCGTCAAGCTTATTGATACAGCCGGACTGCGAAAATCTGACGATGAAGTTGAGAGGCTTGGTATAGACAGAGCGAAGGAGGTCATAGAGTCCGCAGACCTTGTGCTTTGGATTTGTGGTGATACCATGCTTGATATCGAAAATCTATCAAGACAAGATGACGACTTCAAATATCTTCTTTCATCAAGACTTGACAGGAATCTGACATTGATAATAGGTAAAAGTGACATTATTCCATACGAAAAGAACAGGAAGATTTTACAAGAGATTTTTCCGCAAGTGAATATTTTGCCTTTTTCCTCTGTTACCGGTGAAGGCGTTGACGATGTCAGGAAGTTGATTTTGAGACACTATGAAGAATCCGGTGCCGCCGGCAGCAGAGAGATTGTTGTTACAAACGCCAGACATCGTCATGCGATAGAAAAAGCCAGGAAATCTCTTGAAATGGCCCGAAACGCATGCAATGAAGGACTGTCACTTGACATAATATCCGCAAGCCTTAGAAGCTGCGCTGAGAATCTGGCACAAATCACCGGAGATGAAGTAAGTGAAGAGATTGTAAACGAAATATTTTCAAGATTTTGCATCGGAAAGTGACATGATGAGTACAGTAAAGGAAGCAGTCCTGAGGGACAATACATACTTTTCACAAGAATACGATATTATAGTGATTGGCGCCGGACACGCAGGATGTGAAGCCGCACTTGCAGCCGCACGACTGGGCCATAAGACCGCACTTTTCACAATGAATCTTGACGCTGTAGCCAACATGCCATGCAATCCTAATATCGGAGGTACTGCAAAGGGCCAGCTTGTTCGAGAGATAGATGCGCTGGGCGGCGAAATGGGCAAAAATGCTGACAGGACTTTTATCCAAAGCAGAATGCTTAATTCCTCTAAAGGACCTGCGGTTCTATCACCGAGAGCACAGATCGACAGACGGGAATATCAGACAGAGATGAAAAGAATTCTCGAAAATGAGCCGAACCTCGACCTTCGCCAGGCGGAAATCGTAGAAATACTCTACAGGCCCAGCATAGAATTAATTAGTGAAGAGAAAACTCAGAAAGTTAGTACAGACGAAAGCACAGACGAAAAAGTTATCTCAACTGACACTACCAATAGAAATGAAAATACAAAATTAGTTGTAAGCCCAAACTTAAAACTTGCCGGCAATACCATTGAAGGTGTTCTATCCAGAACAAATGCCATATATCCCTGCAAGGTTGTAATAATAACCACAGGAACATATATGGAATCACGGATTATTATCGGGGAGACATCCTTTTCGGGCGGACCGGACGGAATGTTTCCATCCCAAGGACTGGCAGGAAGCCTTTTGGAGATGGGGGTTGCGCTTCAGCGATTCAAAACTGGCACGCCGGTCAGAATAAATAAGAATACGATTTTATTCGACAAAATGGAAGAGCAGTTCGGGGATGAAACGCCATGTCTTTTCTCATATGAGAATGACGGCAACGAAGAGTATCTTAACAGAAAACAGATTTCCTGCCATCTGACATGGACATCTGAAGGAACAAGAGATGCAATAATGCAAAATATCCACCGTTCACCTTTATATAGCGGAGATATTGACGGAGTCGGACCGAGATACTGCCCTTCTATCGAAGATAAATTTGTGAAATTCCCCGGAAGGGAGAGACACCAGGTTTTCATCGAGCCGACCGGAGCAAAAACTCTAGAGATGTATGTCCAGGGAATGTCAAGCAGCATGCCTGAGGAGATTCAGGTGAGGATGCTTCAATCGATTCCGGGACTTGAAAACTCTAAAATAATGCGTCCTGCATATGCTATCGAATATGACTGTGTAATCCCGACTCAGTTACATTTGTCGCTTGAGCACAAGACTGTCGATGGTCTTTTCTGTGCAGGACAGATCAATGGATCATCGGGATACGAAGAAGCGGGCGGACAGGGAATAATCGCCGGCATCAATGCCGCAATGAAATTACAAGACAAGCAGCCTGTCATATTGGATAGAAGCATAGCATATATAGGCGTGCTTATAGACGACCTGGTAACCAAAGGGACTTCGGAGCCTTACAGAATGATGACGTCCAGGGCGGAATACCGGCTGTTTCTGCGTCAGGACAATGCTGACGAAAGGCTTACTCCGATAGGTCACAGTATAGGTTTGATTTCTGAAGACAGATACAAAGCCTTTTGCAAAAAAATGCAGATGATTGATTCTGAGATCAACCGAATAAAATCCACTGTTGTCCGCCCCGGGGATGATACAAACGACCTGCTAAAATCACTAGGCAGCACCGAAATCAAGACAGGGTGTTTTATGTCAGACCTGATTAAAAGACCCGAAATAAAATACGATTCACTTCAAAGCATAGATACTTCAAGACCGAAACTGCCTGATGCAGCAAGGTTTGCCGTCGAGGTGAAAATCAAGTACGAGGGTTATATCGCACTGGAACTGGACCGTATAGAAAAATTCAAGAAGCTTGAGACCAAAGGTATACCTTCAGAAATAAATTATATGGAAATCACAGGTCTCCGCCTTGAGGCAAGACAGAAGCTTGAGGCAGCCAGACCTGATTTTGTCGGACAGGCAAGCCGTGTAGGCGGGGTTTCACCTGCTGACATATCCGTACTGCTTGTGTATATCGAGAGTATGAAAAGGGTAAAGGAAAAAACCAGAAATGACAACGCGTAACTGGTGGTGGTGAAAATGAAACTCCTTAAAGAATTTTTAAATAGCATTAATATTGAAATTGATTCCAGTCAAATGGAACAACTAAACATATACAGAGAGATGCTGTCACAAAAAAACAAAGCGATGAATCTCACTGCTATCAATGATCCACAAGATGTCGAAATAAAGCATTTCATCGATTCTGTCAGCATCATACCTTATCTGCAGCAGGCTTTGTCCAAGACAGGTGACTCCATTGAATCATGCAATATAATTGATGTTGGTACAGGGGCGGGGTTTCCGGGACTGCCAATTAAAATTATTTTCCCCGGTATCAAAATCACATTGATGGACTCATTGCAAAAGCGGGTTGCCTTTCTTCAGGATGTAGTGAACCAGCTAGAACTAGAGAATGTCACCTGCCTGCATGGCCGTGCAGAGGATATGGCACAGATGCCGCAGCTGCGCGAAAAGTTTGACATTGCTGTTGCTAGAGCGGTGGCACCCCTTCCTGTTCTAAGTGAATATTGCTTGCCATTTGTCAGGAGGAATATGATTTTTGCTGCAATGAAATCAAAGCTTTCCGAGGAAGCATCGATTTCTGAATATTCAATAAAAGTGCTTGGAGGACAGATTGAAACGCTTAATGAATTTTATCTTCCAGGTACTGATATCTTCCGAAGCCTTCTTATAATTAGAAAAAAGAATCCGACACCATCCAAGTATCCAAGAAAAGCCGGCAAACCCGAGAAGGAACCACTGAAAGCCTAAGATGAAAAATTTGAAGCCTATTAAGATAACGATTTAAAAGTTTAGATATTATGTAAAAATGAATATAAAATTGTAAATGAAGGTAAAATTTTAAAAAGCGATCACCGGCTGATATATAAATCATATCATGCAGGTAAAAGTGAAGGGAGGGAAATCAAATGAATGCATTTAATTTAGCGCTGATAATGTTTTTACTTATCTTAGTTGGATACATATCGCGAAAAAGCAAATTTGTAGACGACAAATTCGGCTCAAGCCTGTCTGCGTTTATTTTCAACGTGGTATTTCCAGCCATAATAATAAGTTCAATGAGCATTCCTTTCAAGAAGGAGGACATGAACAACTCGATAATACTGATAATTATCAGCACTGCAACCATGGCGGTAATGTTCATTGTAGGGATATCAGCCAATAAGATCTCCGGCAAGCAGGACGGGCTTTCACGAATCATCACTTTTGCAATGATGTTCCCGAATTTTACATTTATGGCCTTTCCGGTAATGGAGACGCTTTTCCCCGAAAAAGGTCTTTTCTACATAAGCATGTATACCATTCCAACCAGGTTTTTCATATATATTCTGGGACCTATGCTGATGAGGGGCGGCGACAAGTCGCTTAGCAGGAAACAAATTTTAAAAGAGGGCCTGAAGGCGCTCGTGACTCCGCCTGTAATTGCCATCCCTATTGGGTTTTTCCTGTATTTTACAGGAATAGAGCTTCCCTTTCCAATCCAACAGACAATGGTGCATCTTGCCAAGGTTGCCACCCCTATGGGCATGGCTCTGTCCGGAATAATGCTTGCGGAGGCATCGATCGGCAGTATGCTGAAAGAGAAAAGACTCTACCTTCTAACAGTGCTCAGATTGATTGCGGCTCCAGTGATAATATACTTTCTTCTCATGCCGTTCGCCCTTGACCCGGTTGTACTTAAAATTTCCGTCCTCTACTGTGCGCTGCCTATAGCATCATCTACAACTGTTTTTGCACTGACATTCGGAGGGGACGCAAAGAACGCGGCAGGCGGGGTGTTTTTGACGACAATTATTTCAATAATAACGATACCGATTTGTGCATATATTCTCGAACTTGTGGTATAATAAAAAAATGTAAAAAACGGGTAAAAAACTAAAAATACAATATAACTGGAGGCAAATCCTCAATGGCTGAGAACGACAACAACGAAAACAAAATCTTCGAAAAGGGTTCCAAGGAATTTCACGACCAGAAGACTGCGGCTGCGCAAGCAGTATTTAAAGCAAAATATGACACTATCATCCCAATAGACCTAGAAAAAGAAATGAAAAAGTCATTCATAGATTATGCAATGAGTGTTATTACAGACCGTGCACTGCCTGATGTACGCGACGGCTTGAAGCCGGTACACAGAAGAATACTCTATTCAATGTTTACACAGGGATTCACACCTGACAAGTCCTATCGTAAGTGTGCTACAACGGTCGGAGACGTTCTCGGACGCTTCCATCCACATGGTGATGCTGCTGTCTACGATTCGCTTGTACGTATGGCACAGGATTTTTCGATGAGACACATGCTCGTCGACGGACATGGCAACTTCGGATCAAGAGACGGCGATCCACCGGCTGCTTATAGATATACAGAATCAAGACTCACCAAAATCTCAATGGAGATGATGAGTGATATCAATAAGAACACTGTTGACTTCAAACCCAATTTTGACGAGCACGAGATGGAGCCCATAGTTCTGCCTGCAAGATATCCTAATCTTCTTGTAAACGGATCTACGGGAATTGCTGTCGGTATGGCAACAAGCATACCTCCTCACAATCTGGGAGAAGTAGTCGACGGTGTTATCATGCTGATTGACAATCCGCAGGCTACAGTGGAAGATTTGATGACTGTGATAACAGGACCTGATTTTCCAACCGCCGG
>CAZZCN010000119.1:0-6934 GCA_964652975.1 uncultured Oscillospiraceae bacterium
CTTTGAAGTAATGCAACCCTTGTTGTTGGTCTGTTCAAGTATCAGACCTCCTACAGACAATACTATACCAAGCCCTATCGATATGGCAAGGTATAGAAGAAAGAATCCTGGGCTAATAACACCAAATATGAATGAGACAGGTATGGCAATGTAACCTGCTGTCTCGACTATTGCTCCCAGGAATTCGAAAATCCATGAATATGGTATTGCGAAAAGCCCGGTAAATCCATATCTGGGATTCAAAAACATTCTCTTGTGCGATAAAAGCGTGTCCATTAGACCTATCTGCCATCTTCTCCTTTGCGTCCGCAAATCTCTGATGTTAGAGGGGCCCCAGGTCCAGCATACAGCGTTTTCGGAAAATATTATTGCGTACTTTTTCTTTCTTTCATGCATATATCTATGTATTCTTACAACTATCTCCATGTCTTCACCGACGCAGTTCACCTTATATCCACCCACATCGATTGCAACCTGCTTGTTGAAAACACCGAAGGCGCCGGATACTATAAGAATTGAGTTTGCCGGACCCCAACTTATCCTTCCTCCGAAAAACGCTCTGAAATACTCGATTATCTGGAATTTTTCTAACGACCCCTGAGGAATTTTGAATCTTTGCCATGCCCCGCCCTCAATTACCGACCCGTTTGAAATCCTTATCATACCGCCTGCAACAACTGTATTGGTATCCTTCAGGAATTCGGTGGCGAGAATTAGAACTGCATCTTTTTCTAACCGTGAATCAGCATCTATGCTAACAAACAAAGGGTATTTCGACGCGTTGATTCCCGCGTTCAGTGCGTCCGCCTTACCTCCGTGTTCCTTGTTGATGTATAGAAGTCTTGGGTATTGTGGATTGTAAAAAAACTGTTTCACATTCTGAGTGGCAATGGATATTTTAACCGGTGCAACGATCTCTTCAAGGTCGAATGCTTCGATTATGATGTCGTTCGTGCTGTCGGTTGAACCGTCATTTATAACAATAAGCTCATATTCAGGGTAGTTCAAGTCCATCAGTGAATCGATGCTTTTAACTATGTTTGTCTGCTCGTTGAATGCAGGCAGCAAAACAGATACCGGCATAAGATTTTCGGAGTCCGCATATCTCGAATAGTCTTCGGCAGGCTTTCTACGTCTTGCCTGTTTGATCTTATAGTAAGAGATAATAAGCTGAAGTATGTAAATCAAGCTTAAAATCAAAGTATATATCAGACAAAAAACATTGAACCAGAATAAACCTTTTATAAGTAGATCCATCAAACCACTCCACGCAACTGCGTTCCTTTAGATGTGTCGTGATACAGGGCGTTTCTTACGACTTCTATTGCATATTTGTCATAATCATGAAGTATCCTGTTGACATATATCCGGCTTTGGTCCATCAATACAAGTGAATTTGCGGCATTGTATCTGACCCACCACTGGCTGTCCTTGGTCGAACGGGCTACAGCCTCCAGTGTGTTGGTGGTGACTGTGTTTCTGAGGGCCTTGACGGCTGCAGACCTGATTTCCCATTCTGTGCTGCGTGATGCAACTATCAATTCATGCTCGAATTCAACATTACCAAGTTCACCTAAAGCCTTGATTGCGGCTATTTTTAGATTTTTGCCACCATCTATAAGATATCTGCCGTATGTCGGTGCAAGGTCCCCTAGTCTGTATTTTGCAAGAGCCTTGACAACCGATGCCTTGATATATTCGTTACTGTTGCCAAGGAGCTTTCTGGCAAGCTGATTCATATCGCCTGTATATTCTTCTAAAAGTTCGACGGTCACCCTGTGGGAAAGTTCATGATTGTCGGCAAATTTTCTTATTGCTGCCATAACTCCTTCTTCATCTCCCAGTGATGAGAGCGTAAGGGCTGCATTGTAAGTCAGTTCCTTGTTTTTTGATGTAATATGCTTTCTTATCTTTGGGATTTCGCTTTCTGCAAAAAAGTCAGAAAGCATTCTGCAGGCAAAGGATTTGTCGTATATATTGCCGTTTCGCAAAAGATCAAGGTAGAAGTCCACAGGTTTTATGTACGTAAAAATTAAATAAAACGATCTTTGTCTTTCGTCCATAAGTGATACATCATCACCAGAAAGCATCCCGCTTAGGTTTTCGGACAGGATGTCCATTTTTGTCCTGTTGCTTCTTATGTAATCCTTGAGGTCTGAAACCTCCTGCCGTCTGCTAGCCTTTGTCGGCGAATTGATTATTGCATTGACCCTTGCCTTGATCTCTACTCCTGCCTTCCGCTCTCTGCGATTGGCAGCCTCGTTTTTTACGGACAGATAATAAAGCCAGATCATTTCTAAAACCACCATGGCAACACAGGTTATTATTAAGATATATGCAATATTATCCAACACTTGTTTTTCGTCTCTCCAATCCATTTAATGACTATATTTTTAAATAAAAACAACTAATTGCTTTTTCTATTTTTTATGAAATCACCCTGTTAGGATAGCTTTGTCTGATTTTGATTATCTTGTCCATGCATTTTGCAAATGCATTTGAGACCGCAGGATCAAATTGTGTCCCGGCTTTCTCCAGTATCAGCCCGCATGCTTCCTGAACTGTCCATGTATCCTTGTACGTCCTGTTGCTGGTAAGTGCGTCAAAAACATCCGCAACAGCAGTGATTCTTGCATATAGATGTATATCCTGTCCCTTCAGCCCAAGGTATCCTTCACCGTTCCATCTTTCGTGATGCTGCAAAGCAATAATCGATGCCGCCCTCATTAATTCTCCCTGAGATTTGGTAAGCATGTTATGTCCATAGATAACATGCTGTTTTATGGTGTCGAATTCCTCGCCTGAAAGATTCCCTCTTTTCTGTATGAGGTTCTCAGGGATTGCAAGCTTGCCTACATCGTGCATCATTGATGCTATATAAACAATTCTGGTCTCTTCTTCCGGTAGTCCATAAGCTTCGCATATTGTCTTGACATATTCAGCCACCCTTTTGATATGAAATCCGGTCTCCTCCGACTTTGATTCGGACATTTCAGCTAAGTGTGTGAATATTGATTCTTGTGTCTGTGCCACTTCCTTTTTTAGTTTTAGGTTATCGAGTGCAATTGAAATATTGGAATAAGCTATCGTTAGGATATTCTTCAGGTTCTCTGATATGCCGCCGTGTATCCCTTCAAAATAGATGATTGCGACCAGTTGATTGGTCACAAAAAGCGAAATCACCAGGTAGCTTCCGCCAAAGTAAATCCCTTCGCTTAAGTTGTTGGAATGCTTTTTCTCATACATTTCATATTTACAGTCCAATACACCTCCGGAATTGTATATCTCTTCGAATTTCCTGTCCTTCTTAAGTGCAATACTTACTTCCAGTTCCGCCTTATACTCTGTAACAAGTGTGTTCTTGTCGTTATACGGCATATCCAGTCTTTCCTGCTCGTCGCTTTCAATAAGCTTTTTGACTCCGATGGCGGTCTGTATGCAAAACTCATCAAGCTGCTGCTGGGTAAAAATCCCTGCACTGACAGCGATTGCCTTCTCAATCCATACCCTGTTGCGCTTGATCTGCTCGTTTCTCTCATCAATTCTGACATTAACATAAATCGACTGTGACAGTGAGAGCATAAGCAATGAAAACGCGTAGATCAACAGACCGGCAATGCTGACCGGTCCAAACCCAGGTAAAATTTTAATAACTGAGTTGATGAGGTCATAGGATGTCAGCAAGACAACCAGAATAAATGAAAAATACAGCATCTTTTCTCTTGAATGATTCTCCTTGAGAAGCCTTCTGTAATATGGCAAAATCAGCAAGGCTGCGATAGTTATAAAAGCCGCATACCCTATGTTGACAATCTCCCACCCGGATTTCGGCATCAATATCACATATGAAATTGTTGCCAAAGCCATCAAAGAAATTATCACTTTAGGGAACAGATTTCTGTTCCTTGACGCCCATAGGCTCGTAGAAAAAACCAGAAAAACCAAAAAAACCAAAACCGATTGCGAAACGCCGGGATAAATGAGTTCCTCGGATGATTGAAAAAACAGAAGATTGAAAATTCCGGAAAAATAAAGCCTTGAAGTCACCATATAAATAAACGAGGTCAAAAATATAATAATCCCTGAAAGTGAAATTTTGCCTAGATTCCGAAGTTTTATGGACAGAAAAACAGCCAGCACGAAAATTCCCAGGCCAATAAGTGCAAATAGCAATGAAATTATAATTCCACCGGTGTTTGATGCTCTTTTAATTTCGTCGATTCTTGCATTCTCGGCAATCCCAACACTTATATCAAATATAAATCCTGAAACTGCGATTATCCTCAGTTCTCCGCTGCCAGTGCCCGACGGCAATGGATATTTAATCATTTTAAGTCTGGTAAGTGGATTTGTATAAAATGTCCCTGTTAGTTCCAACCCGTCAAAAAAGACATTAATGTCATCGGACTGGGTATGTATATATACAGTGTCTTCATTTTTATTTATATTCACAATAGAAGTCAATAAGACAAACTTGTCCATGACTGGTTTTCTTATGCCGGTAAATTCATCTGACTGTTTCCACTGCGGATTTTCTTGTGTTATGTCCGGCAGTGTCCGTCCTGTGACATATTTCCAGCTGGTCACCATGTTCTGCCTGGAGCCTATTTCATAATTGAAAGAGGTGGTTAACGAGATGTTCGATAAAAAAATCAAAACACCGAATGTAAGTATCGCGAAAGACATTATAACTGCAAAGCGAATGGATATTTGATTGTAAAGTCTGTTTACAGCCATTTCGGGTCCCCTCTCAAAAAGAAGAACAGTCAAGTCTCAATTCCTATAAGTCAATTTGGCAAGGCAATCTATTTGAGATTGGCGTATTTGTCCAATATTTCTTTGATACTTGGCTTTTTGCCATGTGTGGATCTGGCATCGCCCGAAACAGAGGTCTTTGAATTCTTGCTTTCTGCGATACCTTGCTTGTTGTCTGTATCCAGCAGGTTGTCTGTAGATTCACTCGAAGAATCATTGCTGTTATCCGCGGTTGTACGCGGATTTGAAAATGTGTATCTGTGTCCGGCTACCGAATCCCTTTTGTACTTTTTCTCGATTTCAGAAAAGTACAATCTGTACTTTTCGCGCTCCATCCGCTCTCGTTCACTGCGAAGTTCATGTTCTTCCAGCTCTGTATTTTGTATTCTTCTGGGCTCGGGTATGATTTTATCCGTAGAATCCGGTTCTTTGTCTGATGAAGCTTCTGTTATCGGTTGTGTGTTGTTTAAGTCGTCATCGGACTGATATGGCTCAGGAATCGGTGGCTTTTCATGCATTTTACTACTGTTGTCTATAATCTCCTGCTGCATTTGGATAGTGCTTCTAAGCTCCTCGATTTGAGTGGCGAATTCTGAAAGTTTATTATTTAGTTCCTCGTTGTCAACTTTGCTCTCATTGTTATCAATTGCATCAGATCTACCGCTGTCTGTAAAGATCTCCACGGTCTCGCTTAATTCCGGCGTTATATTTGGAATTGTCTCTTCCTGTTCCACGGAATAGGGATTGAATCCGTTGCTTATCTTGGCCTTCAGGTTTTCTTTAATCTCATCCAGTCTTGCATAAGGATCGTCTGAAATTGACGGTTTTTCATCAAATTTCTCCAGATTGTTTCGAAGCAGCTTAACTGTGCCTTCCATCTCGTATGCAAGCTGTGAGATGGCTCTCCGTTTCTGGCTGATTTGATTCGAAATTGCTAAATATTCTTCCCTTGATTTTATTATCTCATCAAAAAAAATATCAACCGCTTCGTTTGTCTTTATCTGCGCATCGGATTTGATCATATCCGTATAATTCTTCGCATCAACATAGAGCTGTCCTATTCTTCTGACGCCTTCTTCATATGCAGCATCATTTAAAACCTGTCTGCCTGACAGAAGTGAATCCCCGTTCTTTGGTTCCTGATTCTTGATTGCTCTGTCCTTCTGTTCTATCTGTGCCGACAGATCGGCTATCTGTGCATTTTTCGCTTCTATAACTCCTGCCAGTTGCTGCGCAAGCGCTTTCTTCTGATCAAGCTCACCTCTTAGCAATTCGATGGATTTCTCCTTCAATTTGATGTCTGCACCTAACTGTTCAACAGACCTTTTTGCTGTTTCGTTGGAGAGGCCCAGTTCGATTTCCATCATTTCTATCCTGGATTGCGTACTTTCCTTTTCTTCAGACCACTGCGTTATCATCTGGTCTACCGCTTTACGCCTGTATCCGCCGAACAATGCCTTTTTGATATTCATTGTCACCCCTCCACTTTCGCCTTCTGATAAAAGAAAAAGCCACATATTCAAATGCAGCTTGACGGTCTTAGTATCGCTACCTTAGACTCAGAGCTTTGCGCCATCAGTTTTCGCTGATTTTGCCAAAGTTAGTAAATTCTTTTAAGTTAATACCCATCCATTATATAATGTATAAAGGATAAGTGTCAAGGAAAATATCGGCGGAAGGAAAGCAATTTTTTTGCTGGTTTTTGCTGTTTTGACCATTTACAATTTAAAGAGCTATCCAAAATTTAAGCGGGAAGTTTTGACTGTTTCGGCAGCGTCGAAGTTGCACCTCTCATATGTGGTGCAGCGTGATAAGCACTGGCTTATCACACTTGAAAATTTGATGACATCAAATTTTCTGTACAAATTTCGTATCGTTTTGAAAATTTATTTTTCAAACCGTTCTATCTCCAAAAACATTTTCCTGATGTTCTCAGGAGCCTTGCTTAGTGGAACCGCGGCATTTCGCAGTGCGATGTAGGGCTTGGTCTGTGCGTTGAAAAGAACCTTGCCTTTATAAGCAGGGTGATTAAGGAGAAACGACAGCATCTCCATGTCAGGCGAGAAATTCTCCCTGTAGTAAAGCAGAATTGTTCCTGACTGCTCGCGTATTTTAGCAAACCCGAGGTGTGCGGCAAAGTTTCTTATATAGGCTATATCCGCCAATGTCACTATCTGCG
>CAZZCN010000120.1:0-6934 GCA_964652975.1 uncultured Oscillospiraceae bacterium
AGCTTATTGTCGCTTTAGGATTTTCGGCGTATAAAACGTCGGCATTGTAACATGCATTTCTAATGTGCTGATCTATGTCCACATCTTCGGGAAACTTTTCAAAATAACGATTCGCAAGCGAAGTCCAGTATGGACCAATCTTCAAGTTTTTTAGATTCCCATTGACATTATAAATCATACCGGCCAAACCGTTCTGCCCCTTGACGGCATCACGGACTTTTACCAATAAATCCATGTACTTTTCTTCAATATTACCATCCAAATCAGTAGTTACATTCAGCATTAGAGAGCCTCCTGTTTTCAGGAAGGTGTTTGTGTAATTACTAAGTTCCTTTGCCCCATAGTCAGGCAATGATTGTGCTCCCCACCACTTTGGCAGGAATGCATATGAAAACAGCTGCACACCCCCGACTTTATCGCTGCTTGGGATGATATTCAAGAAATTAGCTTCACCAGCTGAATAATCCTCAAGCGGGGTTTTACTCACAAAAGCGTCAAACCAAAGGCCGGGATTATAGCTTACAACTCTGTTTGGATTTCCTGCATGGGTTGCGACGTTGGCTCTTTCAAAATCTATATCCAAACCGCCGGCACCGTCAAACCACCAGCCGGCAAGCTTATCGCCGTATCTGTTACCCCATTCTTCCAAGACATGATACCATTTTTCTTGTGCTTCTTTAGTTGGATACCCGGTCGAGTCAGTTTCAAACACTGTATCCCACAGGGTTTGTGGAGGATAAAACGTAAGATACAAAAACATTTTGATGCCGTAAGGTTTTAACGCCTCATAAAGTTCCATCGGTATATCTCTTGTGGACATCTTTTCATTATAATAATCGTCATTCCCATAATAATTGTGTAAAATTCCCTTGTAGGTTTCATTTGGTGAAAAATAACCGCCCCAGGTTTGACCTAGGTAAAGCTGCACATAATCAACTTTTAAAAGTGCACATTGCTTTGCGTAATTGACCGGATTAAATCTGTCTCCAGCATTACTGACCAGTATTGTATCTATTCCAATAGTGCCTCTAAGCCAGTCAGATCTGCTAGCATTAGCAGAATAAATCGAATAATTTGCTGTAATAATCATCATTATTGCACATATAAACGCAATCAATTTTTTTAATTTCATACAGTCATCCTCTTTCTACATAAAATTATATTAATAGAAGTTTTTTTAGAGCCAATAAATCAGAAATTGTAATGCTGCTTCCACCACTGATATCTCCTGCTGTTTGGAATGCTCCAACCAAAACATTAATTTTTAGTAAATGTTTTTTTACTTCTGCTAAATCGGCAATGTTAATTTGTCCATCACCGCTTACATCTCCCTTTACCATAACCGTTTTGGTTTCAATAACTATGTTATTGACCTCTAAAGCAACGCTTGCACCTGTGCCGACAGTTGTGTTGGCTTCATATAATGACACAGTCATATAATAGCTGTCTCTAAAATTATCCAAGAAATCATTTGCACTCTTTGCAACACCTGTATATGATAGATATTCGCCGGTGTCTGTGATGATTGAATTCGCAGTTAAGCTTATGTAGGCAGGTTTTTTAGTGATTTCATCGGCAATATTTAAATAGTCTGCCTCTGCACCTATATAAAGAGATATTTGGTCTGTAAAAATAACTGTGCCTGCACTTGCACTATAAAACCCAAATTGCACTGAATTAAATCCGCCGCCACCGGCAGCTTTAATAGCTGCTTTCAAATCACCAAACGGGTAAAATACATAGCCGTCAAAATCGTTTTTAAGTGTAAACGAAGTTCCAGTAGTTCCTGTGCCTGTCATTGTACGGTTCATACTAACGAGTTTTATATTTTCTGCAGCAATATTTTGTCCGTTAAGGTTGGTTACAAAATATAATACATCTGCCGGACCAATTGATTTGACTCGCACAACCACTCCGTCATAATCATCCATATTTGCACTGAGGTTTGATGCTGTAATTCCCACATTTTGACCTAATATTTCAAGTTTTACACTTTTACCACCAACAAGATTATTGGGCAATCCAACAATGGAAGCTGTACAACCGTTATTGTTCTCAAATCGTGCATTGCCATCCTCAAAGTCTGTTAATAAAAGAGTACGTGTTAAATTTAATGTATCCTGTGAAGGTCCTGTATAAGGGTTTTCGTATGCTATTGGCTGTATTGATGAATTCATTCCGTAATACTCTTCCATTGTTTTCACAATAATAGAACTATCCGGCTCCAGTTTATCAATAACAGCCTGATAACCATTTTTGTCTGTAGCAAAATAGAATGCTATTTGGTCGATAATATATGAATACGGCAGCCATTTAGCGTAACGGTCTTTTCCATCTGAACTTACATAAGGAATCTGTGTTTTAATTCCAACATTATATGTTTTAGCTGATTTTATACGGTCACATTCGCTTTGAACCGGCAAAGGACGATAAACAGGGTTTGTTGAAGAGATATATGAATCAAATGGGAAAAAAGCATATCCATCAAAGTCAGGAGGTAAGAAATTACCGCCATCAACCGACACAAAAGGACTTCCGACAACACCATCTTTATCAATGCAAAACCACCTGCTGCTTAGCGTGCCATTATAAGCGATGTCATTTGCATCTATGCCCGAAAGGATAATTGAAAAATTATTGAATAGTGTCTTGGAGTCGGTCTTGATTCTGACAACAATTCCGCTGTATCCTTGATAATTAACATATTTGCTTGTTGTAAGCTTAATCCCGTCATATGGATTAACAGGTATGACCATATTAATCTTTAGAGAATTATTTCCAACCAAACCACTTGTCCCTGAAACAATTTCAGGTGCTGTAGCTTCTGGTATTGTTTGATTATAAACAGTAATTTGATTTTCGAATGGATCATTACCATTTTCTAAATCAAAAAGCACCTGTGCAACTGCATCGGGGTTTGCTACTGATATATTGTCTAGATCGATTATAGCACCCGGATCAATTTCCTCTATAACTTTTAAATAGTCAGCTTGTGCACCTGTATAAAGAGATATTTGATCTGCGGATATTGATGTCCCTGCTGTTGCACTATAAAACCCGAACTGTATAGAATTAAATCCGCCGCCACCGCCAGCTTTAATGGCAGCCTTTAAATCACCAAACGGATAAAATACATAACCGTCAAAATCGCTTTTAAGTGTAAACGAAGTACCGGTCATTCCCGTGCCTGTAATAGTACCATTCATATAAACCAGTCTTATATTATGTGCGGCAATGTTTTGTCCATTAAGATTAGTGACAAAATATAACACGTCTGCCGGACCGCCTGATTTGACTCGCATAACCACACCGTCATAGGCATCCATATTTGCACTTAGATTGGAAGCTGTTATTCCTACATTTTGACCGAGTATATCAAGTTTTAAACTTTTACTGCCAACCAGGCTGTCTGGCGGGACCACTATTGAAGCTGTACAACCGGCGGTGTCCACAAATCGTTTGTTACCATCCTCAAAGTCTGTCAGCAGATAAGTAAGCGTTCCACTTGGTTCCTCGGCTGTAATAACAGCTGACATCGTACTGACGAAAAGTGCTAATGCAATCAATAATGAAAAGAGACGTCTATAGTCTTTACTTGTAATTGTCTTCATATCATTTCACACTCCAATCTCTATTGCACATTAACTTGTGCTAATGTGATGCCGGCAGGAAGCTTGTATACTGTAAATGCGTCCAGGTAAACTCCGCCGGTCAAATTTCTGATGGCAATAGTATGTTTTCCGGTAGAGAGTCCTTCGGCGGCATAAACCACTTGCTTGAATTTCCACTCAGTAGTTGATGTTGTTGCCTTTTGCTTGAAAACACCATCAATATATACGTCAAAACTTCCGTTATTCTCCATGGTTTCACATAGAACTTCTATTGCATTTCCGGTAAAATCAAAGCTTATTGTCGCTTTAGGATTTTCGGCGTATAAAACGTCGGCATTGTAACATGCGTTTCTAACATGCTGATCTATGTTAACATCTTCAGGGAATGTTTCGAAGTAACGATTTTTTTGTAAAGCCCAATATGGATTGATAATTAGATTTTTTAGATTCCCATTGACATTATAAATCATACCGGCCAATCCGTTTTGACCCTTGACAGCATCACGGACTTTAGCTAATAGCTTTATATAATTCGGTTGAATGTTGCCATCCAGATCAGTAAGTACGTTGAGCATTAGAGAACCTCCTGATTTGAGGAAGGTGTTTGTATAATTAATAAGTTCCTTTGCCTCATAGTCAGGCAATGATTGTGCTCCCCACCACTTTGGCAGGAATGCATATGAAAACAGTTGCACACCGCCAACTTTATCGCTGCTTGGAATTATATTCAAAAAACTGGCTTCTCCCGCTGAATAATCCTCAAGCGGGGTTTTACTCACAAATGCGTCATACCAAAGACCGGGGTTGTAACTTACAACTCTGTCTGGATTTCCTGCATGGGTTGCGATGTTGGCTCTTTCAAAATCTATATCTAAACCGCCGGCACCATCAAACCACCAGCCGGCAAGCTTAACGCCGTATCTGTTGCCCCATTCTTCCAGGACATTGTACCATTTTTCTTGTGCTGCTACAGTCGGGTACCCGGTCGAGTCAGTTTCAAATACAGTATTCCACAAGGTTTGTGGAGGATAAAACGGAATATACAAAAACATTTTAATGCCGTAAGGTTTTAACGCCTCATAAAGTTCCATCGGTATATCTCTTGTGGACATCTTTTCATTATAATAATCGTCATTCCCATAATAATTGTGTAAAATTCCCTTGTAAGTTTCATTTGGTGAAAAATAACCGCCCCAGGTTTGACCCAGGTAAAGCTGTACATAATCTGCTTTTAAAATTGCACATTGCTTCGCGTAATTGACCGGATTAAATCTGTCTCCACCATTACTGACCAGTATGGTATCTATTCCAATAGTTCCTCTAAGCCAGTCAGATCTGCTTGCATTAGCAGAATAAATCGAATAATTTGCCGTAATAATCATCATTATTGCACATATTATCGCAATCGGTTTTTTTAATTTCATAGAAATCACCTCTTTCTCTATAAATTTATGCTAATAGAAGTTTTTTTAGGGCCAATAAATCAGAAATTGTAATGCTGCTTCCACCACTGTTATCTCCTGCTGTTTGGAATACTCCAGCCAGTAAAAAGCCTCATTAATGTCCTATAAGGTAAATTTTATATCATATGCAACTGTAATAATATCAAATTTTGGTTATTATTGTTTAATTTTTGTTGCTAAATGCTTGATTTTCATTGCTATATGCTTAATTTTTTATTGCAATATCAATATTGGTTCTATAGCAGTCTTAGACAATAACTCTTAGATAAAGTCAGAGGTAGCATAAGCTACCTCTGACGCATGTATTTATTCATTCCAAGTAATCAAGTATAATTTTATTTACTCCGATCAAATCGCCCGTCATTTTGAGCACACCAGGTAAGATATATTATGCTAATAGAAGTTTTTTCAGGGCCAATAAATCAGAAATTGTAATGTTGCTTCCTCCACTGATATCTCCGGCTGTTTGAAATATTCCACCCAGAACATTTATTTGTAATAAGTGTTCTTTCAGTTTTGCTAAATCGGCAATATTAATTATGCCGTCACCGCTTATGTCTCCCTTTATCAACACAGTTTTCGTCTCGATAACTACGCTATTAATCGTCAAGGAGATAGTTGCACCTGTGCCGACAGTTGTATTGACTCCATATAATGATACAGTCATATAATAGCTGCCTGTAAAATTTGCCAGGAAATCATTTGCGCTCATTGCGGTCCCCGTATATGATAAATATCCACCAGTGTCCGTAACGATAGAATTCAGAGCTAAACTGATTTGTGTAGGAATTGGAGCAATTTCATTAATAACATTCAAGTAATTGGCTTCTACGCCTATATACAAAGATATTTGATCTACATACATTTTTGTACCGGTTGCACCCCAAAAAGCAAACTGTATGGAATTAAACCCGCCGCCACCGGCAGCTTTAATGGCAGCTTTTAAATCAGCAAACGGATAAAATATATAACCGTCAAAATTACTTGCAAGAGCAAATGAAGATCCGGTGGTTCCTGTGCCTGTGATAGTACCATTCATATTAACGAGTTTTATATTTTCTGCAGCAATGCTTTGTCCATTAAGATTAGTTACAAAGGTTGGAAGACCCGCAGAACCATCTAATTTGACCCGTATAACCAAACCATCGAATGCATCCATATTTGCACTAAGATTTGTTGCTGTTATTCCTACGCCTCCACTAAGTATATCAAGTTTTAAACTTTTATTACCAACAAGGTTGTTCGGATATGTCACAACTGAAGCTGTGCAATTGGGGTCGTCCACGAATCGTTTGTTCCCATCCTCAAAGCCCGTTAATAATGTAGTGTATTTCCATGCATTCGGGTTGAGTTCGTTTGCAATATTCAAGTAATTGGCTTCTGCTCCTATATACAGAGATATTTGATCTGCATATACTGATGTACCTGCCGCACCGAAGAAAAGAAACTGTACAGAATTAAACCCGCCGCCACCGCCAGCTATAATTGCAGCTTTTAAATCAGCAAACGGGTAAAATATATAACCATCAAAATTATTTATAAGATTAAATGAATTTCCGGTGGTTCCTGTACCTGTAATAGTGCCATGCATATCAACGAGTTTTATATTTTCTGCAAGAATGAATTGTCCGTTAAAATTAGATAAAAATGTCGGAATACCTGCAGAACCACCTAATTTAACGCGCATAACCACACCATCAAACGCGTCCATATTTGCACTAAGACCTGTTGCTGTTATACCTACAGCTCCACTAAGTATATCAAGCTTTAAACTTTTATTTCCGATAAGGTTATTGGGTGATGTAACAACTGAAGCTGTGCAATTGGGGTCGTCCACGACACGTTTGTTCCCATCCTCAA
>CAZZCN010000121.1:0-6843 GCA_964652975.1 uncultured Oscillospiraceae bacterium
AGATAGAAATCTTTTAGAAATGAAAACAAAATACCATGAGGGTGTAATAATGGCAGGAACAGTTTTGGCGACAGTTTTTTTGCCTGCAATGTATCTGTTTTTGCAAAGAAAGTTTGTAGAAGGAATTGAAACAAGCGGGATAACCGGCGAATAATATATTAATTGAAGGAGTTATTATGGGAATTTACAATTTAAGCAGTGCTGGAATAGAAGAGATAAACGGTTTTAAAATCACCGATGAATGTCTATTGGCTGGCAACACAATTGATGACAGGGGGCAGAAAATCGAAAAACTGAACTTTGTCAAAGAGTATGCAACAAGTAATTCAAAAACAACTGAACTCATATTCAAATTAAAATTCAAAAGTGATTTTATAGGGCAGCAGGCAGCTATTCGCTTGGATTTTGCCAACGAGCATTTCACATTAGGTCTGGGTAGGTTATATTTATTGGAAAGTGAATATAATTCCTGTCTTTATAACAAAGAGGGGTCAGAAATCAAAGCTGGCCTTCCAACCTTTAAACCGGATAATTTTTTCCTTTTTAAATTTGTAATTTCAGATAAATTATTTGAGATATATGCAGGTAATAATGAATTAAATTATAAGTGTTGTGCATATGTTCACAAGTCATTTACAGGGCTAGATGGGATTAAAGTTTCACTTGGTTACAAGGATACAAACCCTTACGACTATCACAAAAAAATTAAAAGAGGGCTTGGCATAGATGGCATTGCCCGGTTTTATTCCATAACAGACAATCAAATCGATAATTATGAGAGCAGCATAGCGAAAGTATATTGCAGACTTACGGTTTCGGATACTGAGCCAATTGCAAAAAAAATCAAGTGTGCTCTTATTGGATATACATCTGTTGTATTAAGAGTTGCAAAAAAATATTTAACTGATTCAAAAGTGGTGGAGCTTGATAATATATTTTCTGAAGGTATTGATTTTAGCAAGATTTCCCAAAATGACTGTATTATAACAGGAAAAACAACCGATTGGCTTGATATCAGTGATATTTTTGCAATACCCAGAGTCCAACAGCTTCTTGCATTTTCACTTAATACAGAAGACAGGATGGATATTGACCATTCCAATGATAGAGGAAATATTAAAAAAGCCAGAATAAAAGTAGAGTTTGCAAATGCAAAATCCGACAACTCAATACTAAAGACCGTTGATGCACTTCTCGATGGAGAAGTACTAGGCTTGTTCGTTGATGGAGATCTAAGCGACATAAACTTATGGGAAACTCAAATCAGAACAATGAATGAATATTTGTCAGATATAGTTAGCAACTACAAGGCGATAGGTGCAGAGGAATTTGAAAAATCAAAAAGATTCAATATTAATGCTCACAAAAAAGTAACTTACTTTTGCAATCCTTTTGATAAAAAATCAGATGAATTATTTAAAGAAATATTTGACCTTGCTGGCTCCAATTCCGAAATGGCAGCTTATTGGCCACCGGAAATGCCTGAGAATCCATGGTCACAGGATTATGAGGAGCGGTTTGCAGATGAAATTGCAAGCCACATGGTTATGACACCTGATAATGAGAAGGGATTTTACGTTAAATTTGGTGATGAACCTCATATAATATCACTTGCTGCCCTTAAAAAATCAGAGGAAGGACTTTTGCAATTTAAAGAATATGCGGAGGACTTATATGAAAAAAACTATAAAAATCAATTTGAACTACCTGCTAAAATCGAACCCATCTGGATAAATGAGGTACATACAACTGGTGACGCATTTCTGCATTTAGCTACAATATGGTTTTTACAGATATCAACAGCAAAACAATACAAGGTTGCAAACAAATATATCCATGAATATCACAAAGGCAAAGAAGTTTGTGTAGGAACAGACGCATACCTGGCGGGGTTTAATGTTTCTCCGGATTATTATATAGAAGCAGAGTATGAGGCGTTTGACACACAATCACATCACTATGGATCCGGAGATACAGTCAGCCCAAGACAGGTTGGATCTGACCGATATCTGGCTGCAATGTTTGACTGTGCTGCGAGGTATGGCAATATACGAAGAGGCCTTCTTTGGTTTGTTTGTAGAATAGGAGCAGAAGAGGGTGTATTGCTTTCCGGCATGACAGCATTATTAAGACAAATAAATTTATTCCATTTATATGGATGTGGTCCAAGATGGACCGGAGCAGAATGGTTTGTTGATGACAAATACAAAAAAGATTGTTTCATGGCGGTTCGTGAAATTTTCAAAATAGCATCGGAATTTGAAGATGATATCTTATCAGACAGACCATATAAGTCAAAAGCTGCAATCATTTTCAGTAGAAGTGCCTGTATATGGGCGGAAGCTCCTGATGATAAACTGGTCGGAATTTATGGTCATGAAGATGCTGTGGATGATATGAATAAACGTCACGAATTATTAGAGAACGACCTTGCAGCTGTTGGGTTTGGACTTGAAAGAAAAATGATGTTCAATGTTTTAAGCAGAAACTGCTATTTGCCGGATATATTACCAGAGGAAAAAATTATTGATGAGTATTTAAATAACTATGAGGTGCTATATCTCACTGATACCCACTTATCCGTAGAAGCTCAAAATTCACTTGCCAGGTGGGTTTATAATGGCGGACACCTGTTTATAGGTGTTTCTGCGGGTGAGCATGATGAACTTAATCGTTCTTCGAGTTTGTTAAATAAAATAACCGGTATACATTCAAAAATAAATAAAGTAGATAAAAGTGCCAGGGCGGTTGTCAGGGGCATGGGTGGAGAGATCTGGACATCAGATATTAATTTTTCAGAAGAAGATGCAGTAATACTTGAAGTCTTAGAGAAAGTCAAGGCAGACAGTGGGTTTGAAATTAATGCATACGGAAAAACAGAGAGACTGAATTTTGAAAACAGCGAAACTGACTATGATGTAATTGCATCTTTTGAAGATAACACTCCGGCAATAATAAAGGTGAATATCGGTAGCGGAAAAGTTTATAAGTCTGCCATATGTTTAGGAGCATCATATGCAAATTCCGCAAACCCTGGATTTAATGAATTTATTGACGTGGACCTGTACCCCTATGATTCAGTAATAAGTGGAAGAACAGCCCATTATAAGCAGAATTTTGATCTTGACTTGACGAACCTTTTACTGATGCCGGCAACACAAAAAAATATTTATCGTAGCATCAAATGCTCAAAAGAAGGATTGGATATCAACTATTTTGAAAACTATGAGAATGACAGCGCTATTATTCTAATTGCCAATTATTCTAAATCAGCAACTGATGGAGTCAAAATCGAAATAGAGATGTCCAAGCAATATAAAAATATCAAAATCAATTATAAAGATGATTTTAGATATGAATGGTGTGAAAACAAGCTGTGCATGGAAACCAGAATGAATTCAATACAAGTAATACACTTAACTAATTAACAGACAACCAGAATTTAGTGATAACAATAAATAGAAGTAAACAAAAATATATAGAAGACCAAGGAGGGAAAGTTAAAATGGGAAATTCAAGAAAGATTGTTACAACGGGCATTTGTGCTTTAATGATTTTAACATTAGTTGCATGTAATAGTTCACAAAGCAACAGCAGCAAATCATCGAGCAGTTTAAAGCCAGACAATAAGAATTCAAGCACTACGACATCATCATATGCCTCTTCTGCAAATGGCTCAAGTGATGTAATCTCGTATGTAGAGAGCACAATCATACATCAGGAGCCAGTCATAATAAAAAAACAAGAGACTGTTTGGGACAGGGTTGAGGTGCCTGCAAGTGGAAAAGTTACGGCGTATTTTGACAAACTGCTTGGATATTCATACGCGGGACAAATTCCTAAGAGTACGAAATATGGTATGGGATTCTATCACCTGTTTCCTGGCGGAAATTTCGGGAAATATACAGATGCTGTAAATAAAGCATATGGAGAGTATGCAAAATCTGACCTGGTCAATACCTTCCTGGGTAATTTAGAAAACATGAACCAGCTTATGTTGATGTTAAAGGATGCAAAACAATACAACAACCAAGTTTTTGGATTTGCACATACATTCTTCAGTGGCAATACTGATTCAGATGGTATAGACCGTAATTTCAAAACGCGTATGGATGCATATGTTAAAACAATTAAAGATGCAGGTTATTATGAACAATTCGCCGGGTTTTACTTTGATGAGCCAATAAATTCATGTACGGAAGCAGGAATGATCAAACTGTCAAAATACAATCATGATACCTATGGAAAGAAATTTTTCGTAATGCTCACCCCGCTTGAATTTGATGGGATTACTTCTCCAAGCAGTCCAAAGGATCCCAACCCGGCTTATTTTACATATATTACCGATACCGGTTTTTCAGACTACGGAAATATGCAGGACAGAATAGACGAGTATCAGGCTAAAGTCGACAGGATGCATAGTTATGTTGATGCATCAGGCTCTAACGCAAGAATCTGGCATGTTGGATGTACTGAAAGATTTGCATTAAAAATGAATGAAGACGATATAATTTATCACACAATGGTTATGATGGACTTCCTTTCAAGAGAGAAAAACCCAGGTGGATTTTTAGGCTATACATACTCTGGTGGCAGTGAAAGTGAAGCGCAGCAGGCATTGGTAAATATTCTTAATCCAGCCGGGGATTTTGCATATACACGCTTAAAAAGCCGACTTGACGTTATAGGCAGATATGTAGTACATGAAGGCATCGACAGATTCAAAAAAGAAAATAATATAAAGTGAGGTAAGAGTTATGAAAAATATTTCTAAAAGAACAATTTTGATTTTTATTGCATTGGCAATACTAATTTCTTCAATTTCTTCATGTGCTAAAAAATCTGAAGAAAAGTCAGTTTATGAATTGACATGTCCAGAATGCGGCCAGGTAATTCAAATAACCGAAGAGCAAACAAAACTAGATGAAATAATCTGCCCAAATTGTGGAGCTAAAATAAGCCTGGTTGATCAAGTGTTTTCTATTGCAACCAGCGAAACAAACAGCACTTCAAGTACTGTATCAACCCAAAGCAATAGTGTATCCAAGCAGTCTACAGTATCCGAAAAACCTAATCAAGGCAATGCTAATTTAGAGAATAATGTTTATAAAACAGGATATCCAATTGTAAAAGACAAAATTGTACTGAAAGTATTTACGCATACCGGTGCCGGTTCCGGTAATTTCGATGATATGAAATTTACAAAAGATTATGAGAATAAAACGAATATAAAAATACAATGGCAGGTGGTCCCTTCAAGTCAGTTAATGGCTCAAACCGCTTTGCTGATGCAGTCTAACAATTTGCCTGACATCGCTTCACCAGGAACAGCAATGATGGAAAATCTAATTGCACAATATGGAGACAAAGAAAAGGCGTTTTACAATATTGCACCGTTAATTGATAAATGGGCGCCATATATTGCCAAAATCATGAAAAATGACCCGGCAGCCAAAAAGGTTGTAACACGACAAGATGGGTCTATATATGCCTTACCTGAAGTAGCACCACAATCTTATTCAACCAGCTGGATAATCAGAAAAAGCTGGCTCGAGGCCATTGGCAAGCCAATACCTAAAACAACAGCAGAGTTCAAAGAAGTCTTAAGACTCTTTAAAACCAGCGATCCGAATCATAATGGTGATATTAATGATGAAATCCCTCTTGCAGTGGCATATGAGCCTGCACTATTTAGATCTTGGGGGTTAAATGCATCATGGTTTTCAAGATTTACTGTTGATAAAAACGGAAAAGCAAGATATTCATATGCAACTCAAAATTTCAGCTATGCCGTTAAGTTCTGGAGAGAGTTATATTCAGAAGGACTGGTTGACCCGGCAACATTTAAAAACCTGGATGTTCCAAGTGCATTAAAGACTGGTAAAGTTGGCTGTGCAAGATACAATTATCCATCAGATGCAATAAACGAGGCAGTAATTGCCGATTATATACCTATGCCCGAATTAAAGGGAGAATTTATGGGGGACTTTAATGGCCCGTATTCTGATTTATATCCCGGATACAGCGGAAGCGGATTTTTCTTCTTTAAGTCAAGTAAAAATATAACGGCGGCATTAAGATGGGCAGATTTCTTCTATTCCGGTGAAGGTTATATGTATAAAAACTATGGCGGTGCAGCCGGTAAATATTATCAAAGTATTGGAACTAAATTTCATGTCCTTGAAAGTGTAATCAAGAATGACTCTTCATTTACAAAACAAGGACCTAGATGGTCGTTATCCGGCATTACATATTTGCAGCCACAATATGCAATGCCGAGAAACGAAGCCGATATAACCAATCTTGACAGAATAAATACGAAATTCCAAGATGCTGCCAGAATAGTGAGAGACAGTCAAAGACCGCCGGTTAAAAACATTATTGCATGGCTTCCTATGAATCTTAAAGAAGGGCAAATAAAGGGTAGATATGAAGTTGACGGTAATGGTATCTGGGACAGTTTCAGATGGGCGGAAGCGGTAATAAAAGGACAGGCTTTACCTGCAGGCGGCGTGAATGTAGCTGACGACTGGAATTCGTATATTGCTGAACTAAGAAGACTGGGTCTTTCTGAATATGAAGGTGCATACCAATCTGCCTATGCTAGATATAGTAGATAGAATACTGATTTGTATGTTTAAAACAAAGTAAAGGATGGTGTGAAATGGAAAAAATTATATTTAAAAAACAAATTTCATTCATATTGAGTGCGGTTATATTGATTTCATCAATATTTATTGCACCGATTGTTGCGAATGGTGAAATTACTTTTACGGGAGAAGAGGGTATGACTGTTCTTCTAGACGGCTCGAATAGCAAAATAAGATTTGATATTGATAAAAC
>CAZZCN010000122.1:0-6491 GCA_964652975.1 uncultured Oscillospiraceae bacterium
CCTTGCATGTCAAGCAAGTACTCTAACCAAGCTGAGCTAACCACCCGTAAGCTGAAAGTCATTATAACATTCAACACGGGATAAAATCAAGATTTATTTTGAAACAAATCAGCTATTGTAGTATAATGGGCAAAATAGATTTTACGCAGGGAGACTTTTACATGGAAAACATGGGACTTAATGAGATAAGAGAGAAATTCCTTTCATTTTTTGAATCTAAGGAGCACTTGAGGCTTAAGAGTTTTTCTCTTATTCCTAAGAATGATCCGTCGATATTATTGATAAATGCCGGTATGACGCCACTCAAGCCTTACTTTACGGGAGCGAAGGTCCCTCCGGCTCCGAGAATCACAACCTGTCAGAAGTGCATTCGCACGCCTGATATTGAAAGGGTAGGCAAGACAGCCCGTCATGGAACATATTTTGAGATGCTCGGCAACTTTTCTTTTGGAGATTATTTCAAGGAAGAGGCTATCGCATGGGGCTGGGAGTTTTGTACGAAAGTCCTCAACATGCCTTACGAAAAGCTTTTTGTCACTGTCTATCATGAAGATGACGAAGCGTATAAAATCTGGAATGAGAAGGTCGGTCTTCCCAAGGAGAAAATTTTCAAAATGGGAAAGGAAGACAATTTTTGGGAGCACGGTACTGGTCCTTGCGGGCCGTGTTCGGAGATATTTTTTGACCGCGGCGTAGAGAAGGGCTGCAAAAGTCCCACTTGCAATGTAGGCTGCGATTGTGACAGATATGTCGAATTTTGGAATCTTGTTTTTACTCAGTTTAACAAGGAGGAGGACGGCACATATACTCCTCTCGCCAAGAAAAACATCGATACAGGTGGAGGCCTTGAGCGTTTTGCCTGCATCATGCAGGGAGTGGACAACCTTTTTGAAGTCGACACCGTAAAGGCGATTTTGGAGTATGTTTGTAAAATTACAAATGTCTCATATGGAAAAGACGCGAAAACCGACACCGCCATCAGAGTCATGACCGACCATGCCAGAAGCACTGTTATGATGATCTGTGACGGCATTTTGCCAGACAACGCAGGGCGAGGATATGTTTTGCGTCGTTTGCTTAGAAGAGCCGCGAGATATGGAAGACTTCTGGGCAGGAACGAACCGTTTTTACATGACATTGCGTCAGTTGTTATTCGCGAATCTGCGCAGGCGTATCCTGAGTTGGCTGCAAAGGAAGATTTTATCAAGACAGTCATTTTGAAAGAAGAAGAGAGTTTTGCAAGAACTGTTTTGCAGGGCATGAATATTTTAAACGAATACATTGACGGTCTAAAGTCCGGCAATCATGACACACTGACCGGCGATATGGTTTTCAAGCTGCACGATACATTCGGATTCCCTCTTGACCTTACAAGGGAAATCGCTTCCGAGAACGGATGTCAGATTGACGAAAAAGGATTTTTCGAAGCAATGAGCGTCCAGAAAAAGACCACCCGTGAAATTTCGCTCAAAAATCGTGCCGGAGCAGCGTGGGGCGCAGCCGCTTTGCCTGAAGAGATTAAGAACGAACCAAGGACAATATTTGTGGGATACGATGCTTTGGAATGTGATGCAACATTGAAGTTTATTTTAGCTGGCAACGAGTTTCCTCAATTGACTGACAAGGCATCTGCCGGCGATGAAATAACTGTCATAGTCGAAAAGACTCCGTTTTACGCGCAGTCTGGTGGACAGTCAGGAGATACCGGGACAATCTATGGAGAAGGCTTTGCTATCAATATTACTGATACACGCAAGACTTCTGAGGGTGTTGTGTTACACTCCGGTACAGTTGCCGAGGGTAATGTTGCAGCAGGCTGTGCAGTAACCCTTTCTGTCGACAAATCCGACAGGATGGCAACAGCTAGAAATCACACCACCACTCATCTCCTTCATAAGGCTTTGAGGATGGTTCTTGGAGACCATGTAGCACAGGCTGGTTCTGATGTCTCCACTAAAAGACTCAGGTTTGATTTCAGTCATTTCTCCGCCATGACTCCTGATGAGAGGGATTCGGTCGAACAGATTGTGAATGATGCGATTTTGTCCGATTACGAAGTTATGACCACTATTATGACTGTTGAAGAGGCAAAGGATAGCGGGGCGATTGCCCTTTTTGACGATAAATATTCAGGTGAAGTCCGTGTAGTCTCTGTGGGAGATTTCAGCAAGGAGCTATGCGGTGGTACGCACCTTCGTTCGTCATCGCAGGCTTGTCTTTTTAAAATAGTCTCTGAATCCGCTGTTGCCGCAGGCGTCAGAAGACTCGAAGCTGTAACCGGCAAAGAGGCAATGAATATGGTCTTTGAGGAGGAAAACACGCTCAAATCCGCTTCACAAAGTCTTAAAACCTCGCCAGCAGAACTTGTAAAAAGAGTTGACGCGACGCTTGAGAAAATCCGACTTCTAGAGAAAAACCTCGAGGCAAAGCAAAGCGAACTTGCTAAAGCAGGTGCTGACAAAATGCTTGATGACGTAATCGAATCCGGTGATCTTAAACTTTTATTCACGGTAGTGGATTCGGATAATGCTGACGAACTTAGAAACATGGCAGATAAAATCAAAGATCTTCTGGGTGAATGTGTTGTAGTACTCGGGTCGGTTCAAGGCGACAAAATTTCGTTCGTTGCAATGGCCACGAAGAATGCCGTTGCGAAAGGTGCCCACGCAGGCAACATCATCAAGGAGACTGCCAAAGTGGCGGGCGGCGGTGGCGGTGGAAGACCAGATATGGCGCAGGCAGGTGGTAAGGATACATCTAAGATTGGCGATGCCATGGCTAAGGCAAAAGAAGTTTGTCTGGGACAGCTTGAGAAATGATATAATAATTTTATTAACGGTTGATAATTTGTGATTATGTTATTGAATCTTGATTAACAGTAATTTATAACCCAACAATCACAGCAGGTTTCAATATAAATAAATATTATTGAAGCCTGAATACTATTAATATTGAATCAACCCAAATTGAAAGTGACTTAAGAGAATTTAATCGAAAGGAACGTATGATTAGATACCAACTATATCATACCAGGATGCTATATGGACGACTGTTTATTTTGTAAAATCGTGCGAAAAGAGATCAAATCAGAAATTATCTACGAGAACGACGATGTAATCTGCTTTAATGATATATCGCCTTCTGCACCAACTCATGTGTTGATAGTGCCGAAAAAACATTACAATAATGTTATGGAACTGAATGATGACGGTGAAGAAGGCAGGAGAATAAATACTGCGGTATTTGATGCAATTAGCGAAGTCGCTAGAATATGCAAAGTCAATGATGACGGTTTTCGCGTTATCAATAACTGTGGCACCGATGGCGGACAGACTGTTAATCACATTCATTATCACCTGTTAGGCGGCAAAAAGCTTAATCCCAAGCTTCAGTAATGATTGAGAAATTGCAAAATTGTCAAATCAAATTTGTACAAAATTTTACGAAATTTGATTTGACAACAATGCTTAAATCTTATAGAATAGCGTTGCTACATAAATGATTGCGTAGCTCAGCTGGATAGAGCGTCGGTTTCCTAAACCGCAGGCCGGAGGTTCGAATCCTCTCGCGATCACCATATGGAACCCTTGATAACATTGCGTTACAAGGGTTTTTGTTTTTTAATTTACTTGCACGATTTGCGTTATTTTTTTCGTTTGTGTCTTATTTGTGTCTTACGAAAAAATGACTTAAAAAATTTACCTGCGGTTCTTTATAATCTTTGGGTAAGTAAATTCCTTGGATCAAGTATATTTTCAATGGTTTCCGCAGCAGCTTCATCGGCAGATCGGATAGAATGAGCGTAAATATTCGCCGTTGTGCTGGTTTGAGCATGCCCCAAACGCTTTGACACAGTTCTTATATCAGTACCCGCTGCAATCATAAGCGATGCATTGGTATGCCGCAAGCTGTGTATATTTATATCCAATAGAGTATTCTCCTGGTTGAATTTTCTAAACCAGTTTGTTAAATTATCAGGGTAAAAAGGAGATCCATTCCATCTGGTAAACATATAATCATCACTCGATGATTTATTTGTAGATTTTTCCTTATATTCTTTTTGCCAAAAATCGCCCATCCCAATCCTTTCTTCATCTTGCCATGCTTTAAAACTAACTAGTATTTCAATAACAACTCCGGATATTTTAATTGTTCTAATTGAAGTGGCACTTTTAGGCTCTTTTTCAAACAATCCTTTTTTGGGCAAATATTGAAGTGCCCGTTTTACATGAAGGATTTTTTTGTTGATATCCAAGTCTGACCACTTTAAACCACAGAGTTCCCCGCGACGCAGCCCAGTGTAAATCAACAGGATAATCATGGTTTTAAGTTGAATTGGCTGGTTTTCTAGTTTTGCAACCAATTCCATTGCCTGGTAATCATCTAGAAACTTTGACTCTGTTTTTACAACTCTGGGTGCTTTTAATCTGTCTGCTGGATTGGAGAAGATTATTTGCCATTGCACAGCAGTCTCTAAAATGGAGCTGATGAGCCTGTGGTGATGTAAAATAGTTCTAGAAGCAAGTTTAACGGTTCTATTTTCAAGGATAAAGTTTTTTTCAAATTTAATGTTTAAGGATTTGCCGATTGCTAAAGCAGACGCTTCGCTAATGTTTTTCCCATTGAGTGCATTGGATGCGGTTGTGCTGGAGATATTAGCTTTTTTAGCAAGTATTGATGGTTTATAACCTTGTTTATTTAGTCTGTTTGCAAGTTTACAGTCCATTGAATATTTTTTGTCCTCCCTGATTCCACTCTCTGATAAATTGTCGTAAAAGTCCATCAAATGAATGGGCTGTAAATTGTCGAGTTTGATGTGCCCGATTGCCATCATTATTCTCACAAGTAGCCCTTTGTATCTATGAACCGTCTTAGGAGCTAATTGTTTCTCTGCATAATCAGTCATCCATTTTTCTGCGAAATCTCCAAATTTAATAGTCCCATCAATCAGTCGACCAGTACGAACTTTTTCTTCAATTAAAGATACCTGTCTGGCTAGTTCTTTCTCAATTTGTTTTTCAGTCAAGCCAAACTTTGGTGTCCACGTGAAGTTCTTCTTCAATTGTTTTCCTTTTATATCATATCCAACACTTACACGAATTGTATATGAATTGCCTCGTTTAGAAATGGTTGCCATACTCAGTCTCCCTTATGATTATAAAATGTTTTACATTTTGAACGAGAAAATAGTTGAGTTTTCTCCTCTTTCAATAAGTGGTCTTATCGATATGACTATGCTGTATTCTTTGTAATAGAATTTTAGTGAATCCTTTTTCCTTATCAGTACATACATTTTTCAAATTTATTTATAGGTCACATATCTTTCGAATTTTATTTTTGTCTTGCGTATATTGATTTTCCAGGGGAGGATTAGAAAGATATTGCTCTAGTGCGTCTAAATCAATAAGAAATCTTTTTCCAGCTTTGTGACAGGATAGTACCCCCGTCCTAATTTGATTACGCAACCAGCCTTCATTAATAGCTGTGTCAGGATCCAGTGTTTTCAAGTATTCAATAGTTAAGGGAATTGTCCTCATTCTTGGTAAAGCCATTTTAAATACCTCCTTGTAAAATCCGTAGCCATATCGAAATTTGATATAGCTTTGTATAATGTAATTAGTATATTTCCTAATAATGATTTAAGCGAATGTGCGGATAGCTTAATTTTGAAAAATACACACACCGCATGATTTTGTAAAACCAGTCACAAAATATTAGACTGATAAATAACATAAACATTACCTGGTCTAAATACTGTTCTTGTATGTAAGTTTGTAAACCTAATCACAAGACTGCAGACAGTTGCATCGATGAAGAATTGCTGCCAGCAGTCCTGCAAAGGGTTTAATTATCAAGTCTTCTCATGTTCAATACCAATGCTCTCGGATTTGAACAAGGAGTCTTTATTAATTCTTGTTCTTTCTAACTCATCAAATGGCCGATAACGAATCGGCACCACGGGAATTGCACCCCTGCGAGGATCTCTCGTAGCTCCCCTCATTGCCTGCGACGGCATAGAACCCTTATCCTGATCCGATGAACGCTGTACGTTCAAACGGAAACCTCAAAAGTGCCCTTTACGCTCGGACTGTGACTGGGAAGGAGTATCATTATCCCTTTTGCTTGTCATCGCCATATCGGAGGTCCCAAAGTCTACCTGTGCCTCTCCCGGGCGGTGCACCAGCGGCAGGAAACCGTCATTGGCTCCGCTGAACAATTCCTTGTGCTTTACAGCGTAGTAGATTGCGACAGTTCGGTAAGAGCATTGGAAGGCTTCCTTGTACTGCTCACGAAGGCGGTTGTAAACCCTCAAAGCGGTATGTCGCTGCTTTCGCGGTGCTTTCTTGTCTTCTTTTAGCCACTCGTCGATGATTGACTTGAAAGGATCCAGTTTTGGACACACTCTCCCACCCGTTGACGATTTAGGTGCCGGTGCTGGATATTCTTGTGCGGCAGAGCCGCCAGTCCAGTATAGTGAGAGCCACCATTCC
>CAZZCN010000123.1:0-6480 GCA_964652975.1 uncultured Oscillospiraceae bacterium
TTAATTTTGATTAGTGGTTGGTTATGTTATTTTAGGTTAGGGTGTGAACAGTAACCTGCCTGTTGTTTTTTTGTGCTTCTTATATTGTTTTATCGACTACATAATTTTTTTACCGTCGTTTCTTAAGTTCCTCATAAATTTCTTCAGGTGAAATTCCTTGCTGCACCATCAGTACTATCAAGTGATACAATAGATCGGAAATTTCTGAAACAGTATCTTCTTTTTTATCGTTTTTGGCTGCAATTAGAACTTCGCATGCCTCTTCGCCTACTTTTTTTGCTATCTTGTCAACGCCCTTCTCAAGAAGATAGTTTGTATATGAACCTTCCTTTGGGTTGGCAATCCTGTCCAGTACTACACCGTATAGTTCGTCGATAATGTTTCCAATGTTGCTCATTTTTATTTTGTATGATATTGCCTGGAGCTATACCATACACTCCTTTCAAATTTTTGTTTATTGATTAATCGCTATTCCTCTTCCGGTTCAACCGCAAGCTCTTCAATTGACCGGTAAAAACAGTTCTTTGCTCCTGTGTGGCAGGCAGGGCCGGTCTGTTCGACAAGAAAAACCATTGTATCAAGGTCACAGTCTATTCTGGCTTCGACAACCCTCTGTACATTGCCGGAGGATTCACCTTTCATCCAGAGTTTGTTACGGCTTCTGCTGTGGTAATGCATTATACCGGTCTCCAATGTTTTTTCGAATGCGTCTTGGTCCATGTAAGCAAGCATCAGTATATCACGAGTTGTAAAATCCTGTGCAATAGCTGGAACCAGCTTGTCCTTGCTCTTTTTGAACGAGCTCCAGACCTGGTCAGCGGAAATACCACTGTCCTTGATTTTTTGTATGAAAATCTGCTCAATCCCTTTGTTCATATAAAACTCCCATGCATGTTATTCAACTTTTTATCATTGCCATTTTATTTCATCAATCATATTATCTTATTAATTTTGTATTGATATTTTACTATTCCAGTTATAACACTTGATTAATATTTATTACCATTATGTACGATATAAACATTGGATATGTTTGTCGTTTTCAATGTCATTTATCAGGTGTTTTGCTTTACAATTCCATCATTTGCAGATGTGCATACACTAAGCTGTATCACTTATTCGAGTCTTACAGGAATGCCTTTGTCTCTCAAATATTGCTTCAAATCCTTGATGGGGATTTCGCCGAAATGAAAAAGACTAGCCGCCAGTACCGCCTCAGCACCGCCTTTTGCTATGGCATCGTAGAAATCTTCAAGACTGCCCGCACCTCCGGATGCAATCACCGGAATGTCAACTGCCTCAGAAATGGCTTTTGTTATCTCGAGGTCATAACCGGATTTGGTTCCGTCCTTGTCCATGCTGGTTAGCAGTATCTCACCTGCGCCGAGGTCTCTAGCTCTCTTGGCCCAGCTTATAGCTTCGATACCGGTACCTTCACGTCCTCCGGCAATAACCACTTCGTACCATCCTTCAGTTGTTTTTCTTACATCGATGGCTACTATGATGCATTGGTTTCCAAATCTCATTGCCGCATCTTTGATCAGTTGGGGGTTTTTGACAGCAGCTGAATTCAGTGATACCTTGTCGGCACCTGCATTCAATATCTCTCTTATATCTTCGACTGTCCTGATTCCGCCACCAACCGAGAATGGTATAAAAACCTCGCTGGCAACCCTCGATACCATGTCGACCACTGTTCCCCTGTCTTCATAGGTGGCTGTTATATCAAGAAAAACCAGTTCGTCAGCACCTGACTCGTTATATGCCTTTGCCGCTTCTATCGGGTCTCCGGCATCAATAAGGTCGATGAAGTTGACACCTTTGACTACGCGGCCATTCTTAACGTCAAGGCATGGAATTATTCGTTTTGTAAGCATTCCTTCAAATCCACCCTTCCCTCATAAAGTGCTTTACCGATTATTACTCCGCTGGCACCTGAGGATTTTGCGGCCAATACATCGCCTATATCTCCTACACCACCCGATGCTATTACGTTCATCGATGTTTTAGAGACAAGTTCCTTTATGCCTTCGATATGTGTTCCTTTAAACATTCCATCACGCGAAATGTCTGTGTAGATAACTGTTCTGGCACCCAGATTCTGCATTTTCAGTGCAAAATCAATTACTGTCAACTGACTTGCCGAAGTCCATCCATCGACTGCCACTTCACCGTTTTTCGCGTCGATACCGATTACAATCCTGTCACCGTATTTGCTGATGGCATTTTCGGTAAATTCTCTGTCCTTTACTGCACTTGTTCCGAGAATAGCTCTTTTGACATCTGAATTAAGAACATTGTCCAATATTTCCATGTTGCGGATTCCGCCACCGGTCTGAACCATCAGTCCTGTCACCTTGGCAATTCTTGCAATGATTTTGTGGTTGGAAGGTATTCCGGTCTTGGCTGCATCAAGATCAACGATGTGAATCCATCTGGCGCCGGCTTCAAAAAACGACCGTGCTATAGAAACCGGATCGTCAGAGTAGACTTTTACGCTGTCGTAGTCGCCCTGACTGAGCCTAACGCACTTGCCGCCTATAATATCGATCGCGGGGTAGATTGTAAATTTGTCCGTGTTTTTCGAGTTTTTGTTTTCGTTCTCGGGTGATGTCTCGTTTGAATCAGTCATTTTATATTATCCCTCTCTAACCCAGTCTCTTAAAATCTGCAGGCCTGTATCTCCACTCTTCTCGGGATGGAACTGCATTGCACAGACATTTTCCTGTCTGATCGATGCTGTAAATTCTATTCCATGAATAGATTTCGATGTGATGACAGATGAGTCTTCAGGCTGCACATAATATGAATGGACAAAATAGACATTTCTACCTTCGGGTAAAATGCTGTCACTCGTCTCTGATAGCTGATTCCAACCCATGTGAGGTACTTTTATCGACTGCATGTTCGGGAGGCGCAACACTTGCCCTTTAATCACTCCAAGACCCTTGACCTTCTGTCCGTCGTGTTCCTCGCCTTCGTTACTTGAGTCGAAGAGCATCTGCATGCCAAGGCATATCCCAAGAAATGGCTTTCCGGAATCGATGAATTCGATTATTGCATCGTGCAATCCGGTGTCAATGAGATTTTTCATTGCATCTCCCATTGCTCCCACTCCTGGCAGGATTACTGCATCTGCACTTGAAATTACTTTCGCGTCAGACGTTATTATTGAATCCTGTCCAATATGTATCAGCGCCTTGTAGACGCTTGCGAGGTTGCCCATGCCGTAGTCAATTATTGCTATCACAGAATAGATCCTGTGAGGCGCTCAAATGCTTCGGTGTATTTGGCTGCGGTCTGCTCGATGATTTTGTCGGGAAGAGCCGGAGCCGGATAGGTCTTGTCCCAGTCGAGGGTTTCGAGCCATTCACGAAGATACTGCTTGTCAAAGCTCTTCTGAGCTCTGCCGGGCTCATAGTCTGATAGCTCCCAGAACCTTGACGAGTCAGGAGTGAATATCTCATCGGCAACTAATAGTTCGCCGTCTAGCATGCCGAACTCAAACTTTGTATCGGCAAGAATTATGCCTTTGGTCTTCGCATATTCAGCCGCTTTCTTATATAGGTCAAGACTTGCACTTTTAAGCTTCTCGGCCATCTCAACGCCTATTAGTTCACAGAGTTCTCCGAATGAAATGTTAATGTCATGACCTTCTTCTGCTTTAGTCGATGGAGTAAACATTGGCTCGGGAAGAATGTCAGCCTGTCTTAATCCCTTAGGTAATACCACTCCGCTTACAGATCCTGTTGCGTTGTATTCCTTGAGTGCCGACCCTTCAAGGTATCCGCGGACTATGCATTCCGCGGGCAGCATTTCAATCTTCTTGACCAGCATGGAGCGGCCTTTAAGCTGCTCGTAATATTTCGAAAACCCCATTGGGTATTCGCGCGGGTCTGTAGAAATTACATGATTCTTAATAACATCCTTGGTATAATCGAACCAGAAGGCCGCTATTCCGTTCAAAACCTTGCCCTTATTGGGAATACCCTCATTGAAGACCACGTCAAACGCTGAAATTCTGTCCGTTACGACTATCAGAAGGCTGTCTCCGAGGTCATAGATGTTCCTGACCTTGCCCTTCATGTATAACGGTTGTTTGATAAAATCCGTATCCAATATTATTTCTGTCATAAAATATCCACCTTTCGCTTTATAAAATTTGTTAGTATTGATTTGAATGTTTCTTTAATTGTTTCTTAAACTGTTTGATAGTTGTTTATTTGTTTATTCGTTATGTTGGCTGTCATGTGATTATTTCGGGGTTGTTGGTCGTTGGTTATTGGCTGTTCATTTTTCGTCGTTGGTTGTTGGTTGGTTGTTGTTTTGCTTTTGCCTGGTTGCTTTTGCTTGGTTGCTTTTTCTTGGCTTTATTGCTTGGTTTTTTGCTTCGTTGATTTTACTTGATTGGCTTTGCCTGGTGAGCCTTGTATTTTATATAGTTATTAAAATCAAAGCAGCCCTTTGGTGGAAGGAATCTCCTGTGAAAAGCAAGGATCGATTCTAACAGCTTGACGCAGCGCCCTTGCAAAAGACTTGAACATTCCCTCTATTATGTGGTGGTCGTTCTTGCCGTATTCGCAGTTTACGTGGGCGGTGATAAGGCTGTTGTGGACTATCGCACGGAAGAACTCTTCGGTCAGGCTAGTCTCGAAATCACCTACCTTGGGTGAATTCAGGACGGCATTGAATTGCAGATATGGTCTGCCGGATATGTCGATATCAAAAATCACAAGCGCCTCATCCATTGGAATACGTGCGCTTCCGTAACGGATTACACCGCGTTTGTCTCCCAGGGCTTCCTTGATCGCCTGTCCGATAACAATACCAACGTCCTCTACTGTGTGGTGTCCGTCGACGTCCAGGTCGCCGTTGCATTTGACAGTCAGATCCATCTTGCTGTGCTTGGCAAAAAGAACAAGCATGTGATCGAAAAAACCTATCCCTGTATTGATATCACTCAGTCCTGTCCCGTCAACATCCAATGAAACCGAAACTTTCGTTTCACTTGTATTCCTTGTTATCTGTGAACTCCTCATATCAATTGCTCCTTCTCTAAAATGTCAGAAATTGCATTAATCAGAACCTGCATTTCGTCATCAGTTCCTATAGTTATTCTTAAAAAACAGTCTATTGTTTTGTCTTTGAAATACCTTACCAGTATACCTTTTTCGCGTAAAAGTTCATAGAGGCGATTTGCCGAAATTTTAGTATGTGTAGTAAAAATAAAATTACTCATTGACGGTAAAACGACAAAACCCAAGGTTTGCATTTTTGCTACAAAGCTCTCCCTTGTAGCTATTATGTTAGCTCTTGTAATTTCAAACCACTCACCGTCCTCGAATGCTTTAATTGCAAGAGTCTGAGAGAGAGAGTCCAGAGTATAGGAATTAAACGAATCGCGTACACACTCCAATGCTTTTATCAGAGAAGTGCTGCCAAATGCATAGCCCACTCTGAGACCTGCAAGCGATCTGGATTTTGATACGGTCTGCACTACAAGGAGGTTTTCGAATTCGTCCAAAAGGCAAATGCTGGATTCGCCTCCAAAATCAATGTACGCCTCGTCTATTATTATCAGTCTGTCAGGGTTTGACGAGAGAAGTTTTCGAATTTTGGATGGTTCAAGATATTCGCCTGTCGGTGCATTCGGGTTTGCAATTACGACGCCTCCGGGAAAATCTATATAGTCTTCAATTGAAATCGACAAGTCGTCCCTGACAGGAATCCTTTTGACAGGAATTCCATTGATATTGGCATACACAGGATAAAAGCTGTATGTCACATCGGGAAAAGCTATCGGGCTTTCACTGTCAAAAAATGCCTGAAACGCAAACGCCAGAATCTCATCCGACCCGTTTCCAAGGAAAATCCTGTCCGAATCTATTCCGTAATAATCCGAAATAGCAGCTTTCAGCTTGGTGCCTGAAGGGTCCGGATACTTGCGCAGGTCCTCGTAATTGTATTCTCTTAAAGCCTTCAGGACCATCGGAGACGGCGGATATGGGTTTTCGTTGGTATTAAGCTTGATGCATTGGACCTTCGGCTGTTCACCGGGCACGTACGGGGTAAGGTTTTTTGTTTTTTCATTCCAGAATTTGTTGTTCATTGTAATACTCGACTCTCCTAAATAAGGTTGGCTTATGTGTTCTACATGTCTACGAAATATTTTTTATTAGTCCTATAATATTTTTGTATATTTGTATATTGGCTTTCTGTCTGTTGCTGGTAGCTTGTCTTATGGGTTACTGTTAATTGTGTATACACTGGTATGTATAATTACCTTTCTGTTGCTTTAAGGTTTTATGCAATTATTTTCAATACCGGTTTGCTGTAGTAACAGTATTAAAATACAGTCTTATCAGCACTTACGGGCTAAATTCTAATTCTTGTTCAGAACATCCTTCCCAAATCTCACCAGCACTGACTGGGCGTGGCACTCAAGCTGTTCGGCTTTCGCAAATGCGGCAACGCCTTCGT
>CAZZCN010000124.1:0-6474 GCA_964652975.1 uncultured Oscillospiraceae bacterium
GGAATGTGGGGTACGGGAAGAATCAATTCATATCCGATTAAAATCCGAATATGCCTTCATAAATAGAATTTAAGAAATATTACAAACTCATCGCAATTTCCAATATGAGCGTAATTATTGCACAGAGCAAGAAGGGGGAGCAGGCACGCCGGATTGAGATTTGAATTACGCTTCTTTTTTGCTTAAGTTGGGGGGCCTTCGGTGTGACCCCGGAGGACCTCAAGGTTATTTCTTTATTTTTTCGGGATTCTTGTAGAGGGTTTCAAATTCCGTGAAGAGCTTTAAATAGTCAGCAAAGTTTTGTTCATATAATTTATTGTCATGTCCTGCTTTTGCTATTTTCATATTGACTCTGACTGGAGACATTTTTACAAGTATTTTCTGAAGTTTTTCAAACCAGAATTTGCTTATGTTTGTCTCTTTTTCAAGTTTCGGGTACTTGCAATAAAAGTCTATGGTCCCTGCAAATCCTCCAAATTGAGTTGGATACAAAGGGTTATCGGCTGACTCTTTTTTCATTTTATTGTAGATGTTGTCAATCGCAGCAAATATTTCAGCTTGAGAAAAGTTTACTTTTGAGTAATCAAAATTAGCATTGTCAGCGTCCGTTAATGGTGTATTTTCTTTTCCATATACGGAAAATGAGAATAATATGGAAATTATGAGTGATATATATATTGTTTTCATTCTATTCCTCCAGGTATTCATATCTTAAAATCATCCATTTCCCTAATGAATCTTTATATACTGTTGCTATTATTTTCTGTTCAGCTAGAATTTCATCCATTCCGATGTCGTACTGTCCAAGTCTGCAATTTGTTTTTGTTTCATAAAATGCCGGGATTGTTGGAGCCATATCCATATTGTTGTTATCGCGAAAACCAACTGCGATCTTGGCATTGTTGTCAGTATTCATGTTGGTGGTGTCGAGGGAGCCGTTCTGATTCAAGTCTTTGCTGATTGTAATCCCTGCAGACGCTCCCACATCGCGTATGGATTGGGCAATGGCAATAACTGTAACCGTGTCAGATGCTCCGGATTTTGTAAGGTTTATGATTTTGCCGATAATTTCATCTTTTTTCGCCTTGTTATTTGTCTGGTCTATTCCAGATGCTGACACGCCGGTCAGACCGTAAAGAGCGGTCACCTTTGCCAATTGTGCCCTTGTCAGATATGGTTTCACCCCTGCGCCGGTGTTTATTCCAGTCGCAAGATTGGTGACATCCGAGGCGTAGTCAAGCAATGTTCCAGCTCCGCCTCCAGACCTTAATCCGGGGTTGCTGTTTATCTTTAAATTATTGCCAACTCGCACATATCCAAGCAGAGCTTTGAGTACATCAACTGAAGCTGCTTGGACGTTGACTTTCCCATATACCTGAGTTGCTGAAGTCATTTTGATTTGGTCGAGAATGTTTGCGTCTCCACTTGCATAAGCACCTATTCCGGCGGTATTTGAGACACCTGCTGCCGTATTGTAGGTGTGGATATTTAGTGTTTCCCATTTTGCGCCACGATGAATAAAACCCAGTTCCCATGGTGATTCCATATGATCATTCCGAATATAATTTGTGGAAACTGCCTCTGGTGCGCAACCTTCACTGTCTCCGCTTGAACAAGTGACGAGAACCCCTGCTTTTATATTTTGAGTACCTGGGGTTCCCCCGGCGGCAGTATAATCCGTATCTATTTTGGATGTGAAATTCCAGTCGGCGGTATTAAGGTTTTGTCTGGGATCTTCGGCCTGCCAAGAATACCAAGCATCAGCGCTAAAAGATCCTGCTCCTGTGGAAACCACAACATTAGGCAGTGATTGCCAGACATTGTCTAATTTTGAGTAGTCTGCATTTTTACCATTAAATTTCAAAGAAGCTTTTGTGAGCCTGACTTTTGCATAATTAATCTTTGGTTTTGTTCCTCCATTGGGGGGGACTCCGCTTGTATAAGTTCCTGCTTCAACATCAAGTGCCATTTTATAATTATTCCCTGCCAGGAAAGTTACAGGGACTGCCTTGTTTGTAAATGTTCCAGATCCTAGAGCCGTGCTGCCATCGGTTCTGAGTCTTTCGAATTCCCATTCTCCGGAAATATAAGCTGTAGCTGTTCCAGCAAGCCCGTATAGATTAATAATTTCTAGGCTGATATAAATTTTATGTTCTGTTGAGTCGAGGTGATAGACCCCGCTCGATGGTTCTGTAACAACCATGGTAACTTCATAGTTGCACTTTATTTCACTTATATAAGGAGTTTTCTCGTTGCCAGTGTAAGTTGGGGCTGTGCCTGTTGTGGTTGCCCAGTCGGTGACGTTGTCAGATGTCACATCATCGTTAGTGTCACAGTAATCAATCAGATTGGCGGCGATCTGTTTTGCCCTTGTAGCCGCATCCGGAAAATTACCAACTGGTAGACCGGTATAATTTTTCAACCACTTTATGCCGACGCCATCATGTGAAGCAGAAGCGCTATATACGATAGGATCCCGTAGTATTTCATTTATAGGATTACTGTCGGCATTTCCGTTAGGGGCTAAATCAAGAGTGTCCCAATCTGTTCTTGCAAGATTGAACCTGTGGAACATCTCGGCGTTGTCTTGCTTCCCATCATTGTTTATGTCAACCCAGAAAGCTTCGGAATCCTTTGGGTTGTTTATGATGAACCACTTGCGTAATTGCTCCCTGTTGACACCGCCCGGATCTGTAATGTCGGTCAAACCGAGTGCAGTATACATTGCAGGCCAGTCCTTCCACCTTGTATCATTGGCAAGTTGGCCGCCTGCAATCGCATCCGAATTCATCTTAGTAATATCAAGCCATCCCATGGCTGCACTAAGGTTCTTCATGCATATCTCGTATACTTCAGCACCGTTCCTGTCAACATTGTCTCCAGCATTTTCGTCAACAGCTGTTGACGGTTTTGATGCGGGATTTGTCCAGCTTACGGCACCTGCTGCGACATTATGGCTTATTGTTGCCGACAAATCGAGTTTGCCTCCTGCGCTGACAACGACATATGCGATTCTGCCTAATAGCCTTCTGTCTGTTCCGGTTAGTCCATTATCAATATACTGCCAATGAACTGCACTTTTGTCGCTTGGAGCATAGCTTGCGGATGGCCATGAGTAAATTGGAGTTCCATTTACAGTGGTATTCAGTTTCCACAGAAAATCAAAGGCTCTCATATTCGCAGAGGTTTCATCATGGCTCTTGACATCATCAAATTCGGATCCGCCTCCATACTCGGAGTAGAATCTCATGGCTCCCACAGCCCTGTTTAGCGCGGATTCGGCAAGCATTCCTGCAACAGAAAGATCATTGTTGTTGCCAGCGGCCTTTCGCTCGGTTATTGATGTAGTGGCAAAGCCCAGGGCGATTACAAGAAGCACTGCGAGTATTCCAAGAGTGAAAAGTAGGGCTATGCCTTTCTCATCCTTGAGTGGGGATTTTATTTTTAAATTTTCCATCGAATCTTCTCTTGATTTTATGTTTATTCCTGGATTAATCAATTGCTTTTTTATCCACAGGCAAGATGCCTGTATTGCTTTTGACTGACTTGTTTAATTTTGTCCTCTTTCGCCTAGGATTATTGTTTTCACAAATGTTCGCTCATTTTGCTTCCGAAACTCTATCTGTGTAGCTCTAAAATTATCTGTTTCTTCTCCGGCATCAACAGAAGCGCCCGTGTCTAACTTGTAATATCTGGTTCCGCCCATAGCCTTCCATTTCAGCCAGGACTGTTGATCCATAAGTTTAAGTTCAATTCTCACAGAATATGGGAAAGTCATTTTATAATTATTAGAGCCCGAACTCCCGTCCCCTTCGTTGTCGGGATCGATATTGTTGTCGGGATGAGCCGCTATCCATGCGGGATTCTTGTCTGGTGGAGTACTTCGATAATAGGTTGTAAATTCAAGTTTGGTCACATATGGAATGACTTTCTGATAAGCTTCGGAAGAAGTGGTGTCGGCTGAAAACACAGAGGTAGCGCCAGTTCCGCTTACTACTCCGCCTGGCCATGGAAGTGTATTGATGAAATAATTCCATTTGGAGACCGGCGAAGAAGCATCTCCTGTAACACTCCTCATAAGCCAGCCTTCACACTTGGGATCTCCATTGGTGCCATCGTAATTATAAAGCTGATATTTCACTTCGCATATCTTCGAGCTCGAGCCGTCAGGGGGAACGTTTGTTGCGGTGACAAAACAGAGGGCCTCCTGATCATATACGGCATATGCTAGAGAAACAGAGCGGTAGTCTGTGTATCCCTTATGCCAGAAAGGCACCCTGTTTACTTCATAATAAGCACATTGCAGGTCGCGGGATATGAGATCCATTGCAATTCTGGCATTTTCATAGATCTGGCCCCGGTTTATGCAATTAGACCAGGCCTTTTGGGCAGCACTGAAAAATGTCAACATGATAAGCATGATAATGGCGAAGACACCCATTGCCGCCATGAGTTCAATAAGCGTGAAGCGCCTTTTCAGTATTTTAAAATTTTTACGCATATAAGACCTATTGTATTTCAGATTGCCTATTTCTAAATAATTAGATTTCTTTAATTTTGATTTATTATCTCTGCCTGAAAAGTTCTATGCAATAATATTTCTTGTCACGGGAAGCATACGGTTTGTCCACAGGCCAGCTTATTTCAACGTTGAGTCTCGTGGCTATCGTATAAGGAATATCGGCATTCTGGTCAAATAACCACAATCCTGTGATTTGCGATCTCCAAATGCGTACAGCTGCATAAAAATCTGTCACGGTTGAACTCCCAGACTTGATCCAGTAAAGCTGTGTATTTGTTAGATGAGGATAAATATTTCCTTCGACGGCGGTTAGACTGAAATTAGAATCCTCATCGGCCGCGGTAGGTATTGTTATCGAAATACTGCCATCAACATCATCTGCAAAATTATTTGGTGTGCCAAGTTGATCCCATGAGATCAGTGAGTCCCATGCGGTTTTTGTTGCAATGACAGTGGGATCATTACATTTTCTTGCAATATATGCCATGAACTGTTCTGCTGCATTTGCCGAGTAATTATCCCCGATTGCATTTCGGCTTGCCTGGAATCCGACCGGGAACAGCCCCATTATCGCCGTCATTCCTAGGCCAACTACCGCAATCGCCAGCGTGACTTCTATCATGTTGAAGAATTTTTTCATTCGCTTGTCCTTCGGAAAATTTGAGCGAAATACTTGCGCGAAACTCGCAAATATATATTCTAGTGTACTATAGCATAATATGTGCCGGAATGAAGTATTTTTTTTGATTTGCAGGAAAATAATCACAATGGGAAATGCCTTAACCACTGACTCTACACTAAAAAGAGACACTAATAAGACATATGCAAAGAATGAAGTTTTCGGGAGAAAACTTCATTCTTTGCATGGTTTGCTTATTTTAAGATCTATTACTAGATGCAATTCTTCTTCTGGAGTGCGGGTTTTCTATTCCCCCTGGGAACGCCGAGCCTCCGCTTTCGTAGAGAAACTACGGCGCGACTGGCCAGCTCGGCTTTTTCTTCAACGGAGGACGGGTTTTCTGACCCGCCGTTTTAAATTAAGAGGCGGGTAGGAAAACCCGCCCTCCGTTGAAAGGCAAAACCTAAATCACAGGCGAGACGCCTATGCTACATTCAAACAAGCATAATACACACCTCAAAAGATTTTTTTTTGTTTTACAAAAAAATTAAGATGTCACTAGGAGGCATAGATTACCTTGCCTTCCAGCAGCGCTGTCCTGTAAATCAGGCCCAAATTGTCTTTATGTTTTTGCAGGTCTTCTTCTGTAGCTACTAAAATATCGAAAGGGATGCCTGCGTCTTTAATATTTCGATATAGCTGTTGGGCGGTTTTTCGTCTTTGTATTCCCTTGTTCATAACGACCATTAAGTCAACATCGCTGTCCTTTGACATTTCATTTCTTGCAGCGGAACCAAAGAGGAATATTTTCCTAGGATGAACCAATTCTACGATTCGTTTGGTGATATAGTCAATTTTTTTAGTTAAATCATCCATGCGATTCGCCTGAAATTTATTTTACATCTTTGTTTATTATAGCATAATATGTGCCGGAATGAAGTGTTTTTTTTGATTTGCAGGGAAATAATCACAATGGGAAATACCTTGACCACTGACTCTAGACTAAAAAGAGACACTAATAAGACAATCAATTCAGCGGAAAAACAATCACAGGCGAGAGCACAGTCATCCGGCGTGCCAAGCGCCTGTGCTACTTTTCCATTAAAAATACAATTTCCTGTGCAAGTAAATCAAGAGGCGGGTCAGAAAACCCGCCCTCCGTTGAAAGACAAAAACTAAATCACAGGCGAGACGCCTGCGCTACTCTTAAATCGGATCGCTGGCATCCTGCTGGCTCTTTTACATAACCTAAAGCCAGACTAGAGTCTGGCGTTTCAGCAAATCAATCACAGGCAAGATGCCTGTGCTACATTATTTGCCACCAGGGATGGTG
>CAZZCN010000125.1:0-6451 GCA_964652975.1 uncultured Oscillospiraceae bacterium
CCACGTGTCATTTCATCAGAAAGAAACTGAAGCGTTACATCTAAGGCGTCAGGTGTAAGCTCCGTAAACGTTGATAACGTTGTCATGTCTGCAGGCATATGTTCCAAAAAAGTACCTGCATAAATTTTATAATCAAGATCATTGTGCAAAACAAAGATGATTTCATCAAACGCATCAGGATTTTGTTTTACGAATGCTCTAACCGCATGACCAGCAATAAGTACAGCCAACTCTTTAGGGTAATGGAATACGCCAGTGGAAATTGCAGGAAATGCGATAGACCTGACACCATATTCTTTTGCACACTGTAAGCTTTTGAAATAGCAGGAATACAAAAGCCTTTCTTCATTACCATTTTCAGCTCCATACACAGGACCTACAGTGTGGATTACGTATTTTGCGGGCAGATTATATCCTTCAGTTATTTTTGCATCGCCAGTTTCACAACCTCCAAGCGTAATACATTTATATGCTAGGTCAGGGCCTGCTACAGCATGAATAGCTGCGTCTACGCCACCGCCACCAAGAAGTGTTTTATTCGCTGCATTAACAATTGCGCCCACGTGCAATCGAGTTATATCATCCTTTACTATTATTATTTTTGTCATAATATTTTATATTAGTTTTTGTTGCCCAGTTATTAAAACGCGTCAATGCGAAAACCAATATGATTAGTAAGACTCCGATTCTCCAGTCAATAAAGAGATAGAGTAGGCCTACAACTAATAAAAAACCTACAATAGTTGATATCAGTATCCGTGGTCCACGGGGGATAACATGAATTATACATGAAAGGATGCAGAGTAAAAGCGCAATACGCCAATCTATAAAGAAGAAAAATATCGATATAGCAGCAACGATGTATTTACTAATCAGGATAATTCTCATAAAAATATTTACGTTATAATTGAAGCTTTCCAAACGAACTTTGGTGTCTTATCAAGATCTCACCCCATATTTATCAAAAATTAATACTCCTCTGGGTTATTATTAGACTTCAAAAGTCTGCGATCACACAAAGCAACGAGTCGTAAAAAATGGCTTCCTATTCCTGCTAATATATAATTTATTGAGTGCTATTTGAAAAATAGAACAACAAAAAACCAGAGACAAGACCCTAAAGCTAAAAGTACTACACCCCATTTCGCCCAAGTTTTTTGAGTAACAATAAATTCGTCTAAGCTTTTCCACTGCTTTTCTTCCCATGCCCACTGATTTCCATATACACCAAAAACTACCATGCTAATTAGAGTTGCTGCTCCACCCCAATAGTCAGGCAAACGAGATAGAGTAAAAAATAAAAAAGCATAACCAAATTTATGATGAGCTAATGCCCAGATCCAACTCAACAATGCTGCGCCCCAATTCCATTTATCCAAATATCGTTTCAGTTTTTCACGGTCTTCGGGCGTTTCTAACATTCTATCATTGACTTCTTTTAGGCTGCTATGCGACCTCCTATTGTCTGATGAATTGAAAATTGTCATAAATAAATTTTTGTATTACTACTTAAATAAGGAATATAACTACTTCTAAAACTGATAAAAATAAAAAGGACACCCGATGGTGTCTAGACCCAACCTGACAGGGTTAGTGCCATGTTGTTTTATCGGGTGCCCGTTTTGCAGCGCTAACCCGATAATTCAAAACTATAACAAAATGGCTTAGCCATTTCTGGTTGAGTCTAGACCTATCAATAATGACTGTTTTTGAGCATTATGTCAAAATGTAACCACTGCCAGTCACACTGCCTCAAATGAAATAAATATTAAATAATACGTCTAAACCCTGACGGAACTATAAATTAGTATGAAAAAGATTAAAAAAGCGCAAGAAAGATTGTGGTGCCACGATAAACTTGGGCACGCAAGAGTTGTTTCGCTCATAAGGACCTCCCCTGCTTGTAGAGACAAGGTGGACGCAATACGTAAAAAATTTAATATTCCAAAAGGAGGATTCATTTTCTATGCCGATATACTAAAGTTTAGAGAAATATTTTCCAATGAACGTCGAAACATGTTAAATGATCCAGAATTCATTAAACTTAAAGCATTAGAAGATAAACATGGTGTTAACAGTGCCAACGGTGGCTTCAAAAAGCTTCTTAGGCTCCTTCCATCATCAATATGGAAACAAATGCTTAGTGACTTAGCTTCTATGACCGGAGCTGATGAATATCTTAAATCGCATATAGAAGAGTATGTAATCTGTGAGAACGAACCATTATTTCTTTATAACATGACTACTTTTGATAACATCCATGGCAATTACCATTCTAAGCCGTATTTTATCAATATCATAAAAGAAGGTTCTCATGAAAAATTTATGATTGAAATTCTTGACCATCTCTCAAAAAAACATTGGTCATCTTTACAAAAAGAAATTAACGAATGTTGGAGCTTTGTGAGCACAAAAACATCACCAAAAAAGATAAAGAATCGCGAACTTTACGAGCGTATTTTATTTGAGATTAAAAATGGTGGTGAAAAACCACACAAAGAACTATATAAAAGAGTTTTTCCCGACAGCAATACGAAAATATTCCCTTACGATGATTTCAAAAAGCAAATAATCGCAGCGAAGAGATTTATAGCTAAAGAAAAAGGGGAAAAATAAAGGAACAAAAAAATTCACATACCGATTCTACGCTCTCAGAGATACTGAGAGCGTAATTTATTTTATTTTATATTTATGCCAAACCACTAATAGAATTGTTTGCGATACATGATATGCAGAAAAACAATAATTACTATGCCAAAAAATATTACATACATCTCTGAATTCTACAGCGCAACAGACCTTTCTCTTTCAGCGGCTTTAATAACTCTTGGTTACAAACTCATCAGTATTGATAAGCAAAATTACACCAAGGCCGAATTTCTATTCAAACCAAAATCCACCATTAACGATGATATTGATCGATTTTGGGCCCGTAAATTAAAGCAAGATAGTAGAACCTATTTTGAGAATCTGAAACTTCTCAAAAACATGCTGCACTCAAACGTGTATGACCCCAACCGATGAACAGATTAACGAGTTTAAAAACATCTACAAAAAACGTTTTGGCTACGAACTTACATCAACTGAAGCTCGTGAGCGAGGGATGAGCCTTATCCGCATCGTGAAGTTTACTTATCGAGCAATAACCCAAGCAGAAGTGGATGCGCTCGAATGGCACAGAAACAACAAGTTACTTAATTAAGATTAGTATGGCAGAAAAACCAATTAGCATTATCCTAGAAGAACCAGAACGTATCGTGCCTATGTCTAAACCGACAAACCCAATAAATATTGCACAGTGGCGCAGCATTATTGCTGAACACTACCCTATCGCGGTCACAGCAGCGGAATCATCGCTATCAATAGCAACTCAACTACTAATCAACGACATCTTTCATCCGTTTCCTCTCATTCTTATCGGCCCACCATCCTCTGGAAAAACGACTGTTCTAAATTTTTTCAGCGAATTAGACGGTGTGGCATATACTACCGATGGTTTTACTAGTTCGTCATTGCTATCCATGCACATGGCAACAAAAAAATCTGACCTAGGTAAGCATGATTTACTCCCTCGAATGCGACGTAAACTTGTTGTAGTTCGGGATATGTCAGTTGTCTTCTCCAAACGTGACGAGGACCTGCGTGATCTTATTGGTAAATTAACGCGTGTATTTGATGGAGAAGGATTAACTCTTGACTCAGGACCTCATGGCGAACGTGGTTACATTGGCGATTACTCTTTCATGATGCTTGCAGCATCTACCCCTATTCGCCCCCGTGTATGGCGCATGATGGGAAGCTTGGGATCACGCTTCTTTTTCCTACAATTTCCCACAAGGTTCAAAGACGACACGGAACTTGCTGAACAGCTCGCATCTATACCCTCAAAAGAAAAAGAGTTTCGATGTAGAGAAGCAACAAATGAGGTGGTCCGTACACTTTGGGAAAAATACCCTGCTGGCATTAATTGGATTCGCCACGCAGATCCAGCAGAATGTCGAAACTTCATTTCGCAATGTGGGCGATTGCTCTCACGCCTGCGCAGCGAACCTGGAACCTTACAACATGCACATAGCAGAACCATCGAAGAACACGTTGAACCAAACATAGAACAACCCGATCGAGTAATTAATCTTTTATACAATTTTGCGCGTGGACACGCACTTGCGTGCGGCCGTACACAGCTCACAGAAGAAGATCTTCCGCTCGTTCTGAAGATTACCCTAGATAGCACACCCCCTACTCGTATGGCGCTTATACACGCCCTTATCACTAATAAAGGAAATCTTACAACAGATCATGCTCAAGCTATTTTGGGAAAAGCAAATCAATTAGCAGGCCGCGAAATGGAAATCTTGCGCATCCTAGGTGTCTGCAAATCTATCAATTCTCATGCTGGTGTCGGCAGACCGAACAACACCATTGAATTCACGGAAGGATTTACATGGCTGTTATCAGAAAAATTCATTAATATCTATAACCAAGTCTAATATGCACTATAACATTGGAACGGCTGACGAACGCGATACTTATCCAAAACTGCTAATTAATAACGAGGAAGATCTTAAAACATTCGACTGTTTCCGACTAACCCCTATTCTCAGCTTTGAGTTTGTATTACAAACAATAAAGGAGCAATTTGAAATAGAAGAAATAACATCAGAACAAATCAACGAACTATACGACACGCTTTACGAAAAACTCTATCCGATGGTTATCGACGCAGGATCAGAGGTTTTCAGCAACTAAATATGAGTCATAGTCCTATTGATTTCGAGAGCTATGAAAAGAGCAACTTGTGAAGAAAAATACCAAATCGCGATCACAAATCTTAAAAAATGGGGCTATCTTGCACCTGGTGTTCATCATGGAGGTGTACTGTGGCTTAACGACAATACAAAATCCTCAATAAACTTAACCTCTTATATTAATTCAGATCTAACAGGTTCAATTATTCTCAATTACAGTATTACATGGCATGGCGAATCCGAAAAACATTTCGTGAACTATCCCATCATAATTACTACCACCCGATGCAACTTTGGCAATGTACGCCAATGGTTCGTTTGTCCGATCAATACTGGTGGAATATCTTGTTCTAGACGGTCTGCAAGGCTCTATCTAAGGGGAAAATACTTTGGGTGTCGCAGATGTCACGCCCTACCTTTTTCTACTCAATACAAACATCGCAGCGGTATAGGCGGCCTGTTTGACGCAGTATATGGATATAGAGAAATCGAGAAAAAAATTAAAGCATTAAGGACTAAATACTGGCATGGGCTACCAACAAAGCGCCACGGAACCTTACTTAAACGACTTGGAAGAAACGCTAATACCCTACCACAACTTTCAGCTGATATAGATAAGTTGATAAATAGAACAAAAAGCGTAAAATGAGTATGTTGACCCAATTCGATATCAGCCAGAGAGCTTAAACGGTTTGCCTCCCTTAAAGGGTGGTCCTACCGACAAGCCTGCTTTTTGGCATGCGAGTTGGGTCAACTAGGACCACCCTTTTGGTTATTAAAATAATTATTTAACAAAATCACCCACCATACATATGTCATCATCAAATCGTTACATATTGTACGCTCGCAAGTCCTCAGAAAGCGAAGATCGCCAAGTACAATCTATTGACGATCAAATATCACGCTTAAGAAAGCTTGCGGCTGATTATGGTATCAACGTAATTGATGTAATAAAGGAATCCCGTTCAGCAAAACAACCAAATGCACGCCCCCTTTTCAAAGAAATGCTAAAACGCATTGAGAAAGGCGAAGCTGATGGTATCCTCTGTTGGCAATACAACCGCTTATCACGTAATCCTGTAGATAATGGAGCTATCAGCTGGATGCTTCAAAAAGGAGCTCTCAAATCAATCCGCACAATGGAACGTGAGTACCTACCTACTGATAATGTCCTACTTCTGAGTGTTGAAGGCGGAGTCGCAAACCAATTCATTCTTGATCTCAGTAAAAATGTTAAACGTGGTATTGCTGGAAAATTGGATCGTGGAGAACTTCCTGGTTTAGCACCAACAGGATATCTCAATGACCTCAGGACTCACACCATACTTCCCGACCCTGAACGTTTCCATTTAATCAGAAAATGTTGGGATCTCATGCTTACAGGTGCATATTCCCCTTCTCAAATTCTAGACAAACTAAACAATGAGTGGGGTTTCACTACATTCAAGCGCAGACGCCTTGGCGGAAAGCCACTTGCACTGAGTGGTATGTATAAAATTTTTAGTAACCCGTTCTATACGGGACATATACTCCATAAAGGAGAACGTCGGCAAGGCAAGCACAAAGCAATGATTACACTTACAGAATTCGACAAGGTACAAAACATTCTTGGTCGCAAAGGTAAGGCGCGTTCACAGACAAAAAAATCCGCATTCACAGGATTGTTTGTCTGCCGCCATTGTGGCGGAATGATGACTTCTGAA
>CAZZCN010000126.1:0-3544 GCA_964652975.1 uncultured Oscillospiraceae bacterium
TGACAATTAAAAAATCAGTCTTGGGAATTGCGGATATTAATCAGAATACCATTATTAAAAAAGATGTCAGCCCCAAATTAGGGGCCTACCACATTACACCAAACATAAACATGGTGGACTTTAATAACGCATTAAAATATGACTGGATTAGCTGTTTTATAATTGAAGGTTCAGATTATTCTTTATTACAATATGCCCTGAAAAAGATAAAGGCAGAGGGTAAAACGGCATTTATTTACTCAAATAATACCTTGATGAGTTCAGGCAATTTGATTGCAAATTGGCAGGAGAAGATTGATAAAATTCATACAGATTGCATTAACATGGGAGTGTGGGATGGAACAGTTGAAGGGTTCTATTACGATGAGCCATTTCTAAATTCCTTTTCTGAACAGGAATTTATCACAGTAACACAGTATGTCAAAGAAAAACTAAATAAAAAGAATTTAGCTGTTTTTTCAACACCGGAAATTGATAAAACCATTGTTAATTTACCGGAATATGATAGTTGCCCTACAATCAATGAAAACAATATCAAATATCTAACCGATATAGCTTATGACTATTATGAGATCTGGGGACAATCTCAAATAAAAGCAAATACATCATTTAAAACTGCACTAGGCATATATAAAGATACTTTGAGTATATGGTATATACCGCCAATGGGCATAATGAAATCAAGTTGGTTGGTTAGTAAAAGTCAAAAATATTGTACAGATATTTTAGATAATTATTTTGCGTATATGAAAAATGAAAAAAATCTTGGCGGTGTATTTTTCTATACATGGGAAGGAATTCAAATTAATGGATTTACACAGGGTAATGGAAAGATATATTTGACACCTGATCAGAACGGAGTTGTTCTGTGGAGTACTCTTTATAATATGGTCACAAATTTAGGAAAAGATTTTAGAGCAGGAAAAAATGCATCAGAAATAACTTTGGTTAAATAGTGGTAGTTGAAGCATTAGAGTTAGAATTGAGGATTTATAATGATTAATAAAACAATAAGTCTATTCATTTGCTTGCTTGTGGTCAGCACATTGAGCATTGGCGTTTCAGCTGCAACACCAACATCCATAAGTATTAACAGCTATGATAAAATTCCCAATATTGACGGAATTGTAGATGCGGTCTATGGAAATCCGGTGTTTGATTATAATGCCAAGGGAGCAACTGTTTGGTACGATAATATTGATAAAACCAGCAAAGCTGCAATTGCTTCAGTTAACAATATGTCAGCAAAGGGATATATGTTGTGGAATTCAAAGTATCTTTATTTTGCATCAAAATGTACTGATACGAAGTTTTATGATGCCGAAAATAGAAATGGATTCTATCTCGCTACTGATAACAGACTTCTTCTAAGTATAGATGGCAGACAAGTTGATGTGTGCATTTTTCAAACAGAAAGAGAAGGAACATTAGCTTGTACTTCAAAGGACGGAACAGTGGTCTATTTGGACGGAGCTTCTACAAAAGCCAAGATTGATGGAGGAAAATATTCTTTTGAAACAAAAATACCTTGGTCGTCGTTGGGTGTGAAACATCCAAAGACAATTAAAAATATTGCTTTTAATTTTAGACAGACAAGCCAAACCACAACTGATCCTTATGCAAAAGCTGTAATTAGTTTTTTAGCTGAAAAGCAGTTTCCACTTTTCTTAAAGGGGGATGGTATATTTGACAATGCTGCAGTTGATAATCAGGAAACCAACATCTATAATAATACGATTCAGGGACAAACTTATGTTACCGTTCCAAAAAAGATTACTTCTTTTGATACCTTGACCGCTCCGAAAATCGATGGAATTATTGATGATATATATGGAGATCCATTTTGCTATTTGGTTGCAAGGGATTTGCAAGATAAAAATATTTATCCTGACTCAAAACCTGAATTAAATTTATTTATGCTTCCTGAAATTAAAAACAGGATGCAGGCTCTTGCGTATACAATATGGGATAAAGACAACATTTATGTTTCAGCAAAGGTAATAGGGAGTCTGAGAGGCACATTAACAGCAGCACGTAGAAATATGTTTTGGGAAGCAGACAATTGTGAATTTATCATCTGGGTAAACGGTACCCGTAAAAAACTAACCTTTTGTTATGACGAAAATAAGAAAATGAAGGTTTTTGATTCTGGTATAGAAGATACATCTGAATGGAAAATGGCATTAAATGAGGATACAAACGGGTTTGTTTTTGAAGTTGCCATTCCTTGGAGTTATTATGGTGTCACCCCGGCTCCTGGTGCATCATACAAATTATCATTTGATGCAATGACACATTGGGGAAATCAAGGAGTTATTATTGGTTATCCGTTTGACAATATTGAAGACAAGGCAATTCCTTTTGTGCTGGCAAAAAATCCTGTTTCTTCCTTGTCCAGCAAAACAGCTTCAACTGACAGTCAGGTTGCAAGTAGGGACCAAACGATCAGCTCAAGCAGTCAAAACCCTAATCAACAAAAGCAAAATCCTAATAATACTATGATTTTATATCTTTCGATAATTATTTTCATTATAGTTATTGTAATTACTTTAGCCATTCTTAGATATAAAAATGTTATTGGAGGTAAAAAAAATGAAAATTAGAATTTTAACCCTGTTAGTTACATTTTCTGCATTATTGACATTAATAGTTCCAGCAATGACACTGGCGCTGGAATCACCAATTAGCATATTAGCAACAACCTCACTGCCAGAAATAGATGGAATAAAGGACAGCTCGTATACAAAAGTCTTGGATTTTACTCCTGCGAATGCAGCTTTGGTTTATGGTCAAGGAGGAGACTTTACAGTTGGAGATTTGACTGGTACGAACAATCTAAATGTGAATGCACAAGGGCTGTCTGCAAAAGCATATTTCACTTGGGACAACAACAATTTGTATTATTTTTCAGAATGCACGGATAACAGCATACAAACAGTAGCAAGTACGAGCTTTTCACACCTGGCAACCGATAACAGACTGTTTATTAAAAATGGCGGCATAATAAAAAATATAAACCTTGTGAATACAAGCAATGGATTGATAGCAGTATCAGGCGGACAAACAATATCGAAAGTCACTTCAAAAATAAAGTTAGACGCGAACAGTTATACAATGGAAGCAAAAATTCCATTAACGGAACTCGGAATAAGCACATTAATAACTGATGATGAGCTTAAAGTTAATCTGGCAGTTACTAGTAGCAAATCAGCTACAGAGGTAAACTCAGTTATATATTCACCACACAATTGGTTTGGAACCACTGACGACTATTTTGAGCCTATCAAGCTTTCAGGTACTCCGGCATTGAGTTTGAAGGTAATAACAGCTTATTCTGTTGAACCAACCATAGATGGAGTTAAGGACAGCTCATATTCAAAAGTCTTGGATTTTACTCCTGCAAATGCAGGTTTGGTGTACGGTCAAGGAGGAGATTTTACAACTGGAGATTTGACAGGGTCAAACAATGTGCAGGTGAATGCACAAGGACTGTCTGCAAAAGCATATTTCACTTGGGACAACAACAATTTGTATTATTTTTCAG
>CAZZCN010000126.1:3644-6445 GCA_964652975.1 uncultured Oscillospiraceae bacterium
ACAATGGAAGCAAAAATTCCATTAACGGAACTCGGAATAAGCACATTAATAACTGCTGATGAGCTTAAAGTTAATCTGGCAGTTACAAGCAGCAAGTCTACTACAGAAGTAAACTCAGTAATATATTCACCATATAACTGGTTTGGAACAACAGAAGCATATTTTGAACCTATAATACTCTCAGGTACTCCTGTTTTGAACACTAAGATAATTTCGGCGTATACTGTCAAGCCATCTGTAGATGGAATCAGAGATAGCTCGTATTTAAAAGTCTTGGATTATACTCCTGCAAATGCAGGTTTGGTGTACGGTCAAGGAGGAGATTTTACAACTGGAGATTTGACAGGGTCAAACAATGTGAAGGTAAATGCACAAGGGTTGTCCGCAAAGGCATACTTTACATGGGACAGCAACAATCTATACTATTTTTCAGAATGCACAGATAATAGCATACAAGCAGTTGCGAGCATTGGCTTAGCGCACCTGTCAACCGATAACAGGTTGTTTATCAAAAACGGAGCCACCATAAAAAATATTAACTTTGTTAATACAATAAATGGATTGGTAGCGATTTCAGGAGGACAAGCAGTCTCAAAAATCACTTCAAAGATAAAATTAGCAGGAAAAAGTTATACAATCGAAGCAAGAATCCCATGGTCAGCTATAGGAATAGCATCACCTAAAACGGGAAGCCAGCTAATGATTAATATGGCACAAACAAGCAGCAAGTCCACTAAAGTAGTAAACTCAGTCATATATTCTCCATACAATTGGTTTGGTACTACAGATGCTTATTTTGAAAAAGCGGTTTTAAAAGGATATCCAGCTGTTACAGATCCCCTGGAGGATATTAAAAATCCTGTAAAGGCATCAGCAGGTACAATAAAAATTGATGGATTTCGTGAGGACTTTTATAACTCAATATTTGATTTTAGCCCATCAAACGCGGGGTTGGTATACGGGCAAGGCGGAGACTTTAAAGTTGGAGATTTAACTGGAACAAACTACTCTAAAGTGGCGGCACAAAAATTAACTGCGAAAGGATACTTTACCTGGGATAAAGGCTTTTTGTATTTCATTTCCGAATGTACTGACAATTCAATTATAAAGGTTAGTAATATCAACCAACATTATTTAGCAACGGATAACAGGCTATATATCAAGAATAAAAACGAAGTGAAGGAAATTCGATTTATAATTACAGAAGAAGGAGTGCTTGTAATCAATAGTATTGAATCCGGTGTAGCAGCAATTGATGGTATAACGGCAGCATATAAAACCGATGGAACCAAATATTCCATTGAGGCAAAAATTCCATGGTCGACAATAGGAATTGCACCGCCAAAAACAGGAAGTCAATTATTGATAAATCTTGTCATAACCAGTAGTAAATCTTTGGATAGTGTAAATTCAGTTATCTACTCTAAATACAATTGGTTTGGAGTTGCAGACTCATATTTTGAAACAATAAATTTTGTTGGAAATCCTCAAAATCCCAAAACATCAGATACACAGACATCTACCCTTATAGTAATGATATTGTTATCAATTAGTATAATCATTGTTTGGGGACGAAAGAATAGAAAACGTGTTAGAATTCAAAGCTAATAAAAATGTCGTCTATTTAATTTAATAGAATTTAGATTTTAATAATGATGGAGAGTAATTTTATTATGAACATGGGTATTTTTCATGTATTGCCAAGTAAAGATATAAATGAATTTGAAAAAGTTTTGCAATATGATTGGGTGAATTGTTTTATTTTAGAAGCTATAGAATTAGACATGTTAAGATATGGCTTAAAGAGAATTAAGGAAAATGGTAAAAAAGCATATATATTTATGAATTTTGCCTTAAGCGAAGGAAATAGAAGATTGAAACCCAATTGGAAACGAATTTTTCAAACTGTTTATAATACCTGTGAGGATGCCGGAGCTTTAGATATACTTGAAGGCTGGTATTATGATGAGCCCTTTTTGGATTCATTTGAAGAAAATGATTTCATTCAAGTAAGCAAATTTGGTAAAGAGGTACTGAATAGAAAAAACTTTGCAATTTTTTCAACTCCTGAAATCGATAAGTCAATAATTTGCAGTGTTCCCCAGCTAAATGACCGTCCAATGATCAATGAAAATAATTTAAAGTACGTCACCGATATTGCATATGATTTTTATTCGGATGATATACAAAAGCAGATGTTGACACAAAAAATATTTAAATACAAACTAGGCGAAAGAATCCATGATTTAGCTATTTGGTATATCCCGCCTATTGGTGTTTTATTCCCCGAGTGGAAGGTTGAGGAAAGTGAGAAAATATGCTTAAATATTTTGCAATTATATCAAAGCTATATTAAAAGTGAAAAAAATCTAGGCGGAGTTTTCCTCTATACGTGGGAAGCTATGCTAGAGAATGGTTTTGTTCATGGTGACGGAAAAAAATATTTGACACCAAATGAAAAAGGCGAGGTATTGTGGAATGAATTTTATACATCGATTAAAAGTTTTGGAAGGAAACTAATATTAAGATAGTATTTTCAAAAATAAAAACCGGAAATTATTTTCCGGCTTTTCAGATATAGAGTCATTTTGCAAAATTATTTGTACAAAATATATCACAAATCAATAAAAAAAATACTATATTAATCACACTTTTGGTAATATTATATGTTATCTTGGAATCAAGCTTACTGCATTGGAATACTTTATATCTGATTTTCTGTGAAGGTTACAAAATGGTTAATATGAAAGGGGTAAACAACAATGACAAAAAGAATTATTTGTATAGTTTTATGTTTCTTA
>CAZZCN010000127.1:0-6282 GCA_964652975.1 uncultured Oscillospiraceae bacterium
CGCTCTTTTCGAACTCCATCAGTTTTTCCAATGTCGAAAGCGGTATTGCATCAACCTTTGGAAGCAGGACAACTCTGTAATTTTGCAGCATTATGCTCAATTTGTTTTCATGAACGGCAGCTTCGTTAATGGCTTCATCCGTTATAAACGAAAAGTCTAGTCTGTTGTTATAAAGGAAATAGGCCAGATTCTCCATGTAATTGTTCAACTCTTTTGAGTATGGTGATAAATCATCGAGTTTTGTGTCTGTTGAATAGATGTTTGCCTGCATGCTTACAATGGGATAATACAACCCGACTCTAGCATCATTGGTCGCATTTCTGGCAAAATAGCAGATTCTTCCGGTATACTCGTTGAATTTTATGAAATCGTCCGCCTGGCTCAAAAATCGATATCCATAAAGGTTCACATGAGTTGCTCCTATGAAAACCGTGCTCGTTGTGAATGATATAAACTGGTTGAATATGTCCTTGAAAAATTCCTCTTGATGCGATACAGGACAAATCTCCACCATGGTCTTGTTAATACCTTTTATTTTAGTGGTGGAAGCGGTATACTTCCCACTTAAAAAGTGTGCATTTGTGGAAATTCCTTCACCTTTTGTCCAGAACATCCTGTTCAGAGAGCAAAGCATGTCAAATCCCGGGTAGTCCATTTCCTTCACTGCCTTAATATAATCGCCGTAATTTCCAACATGAAAATGCATTCCTTCTTCTGAGTGAAGATGTCCCGAAAAATGCACTCCTCTTTCACGACACCATTTTGAAATTCTTCCAACGAAGTGTTCGCTCATCTGCCTTGCAATGATTGAATAGTATTGAACCCGGACAGTTTTTGCCTTTTCACTTCTGCCTGTAAATAAATATGGTAGAACTGTTTTCAGGTCATATCCGAATGTATCCTTGAACTCACTAAAAAGCGAATTTCCAAACGGAACACTTTCAAAAGAGGGCTTGCCTCTTTTGCCATAAATATACATGTTGTTTAGACCCGATTCGTCTGTAAAGACGGCGTCAAAATATTCACTTAGGTCACCCATGTAGTTTTCGACCACGCCCAGGGCGCCCTCGACAAAAGCATCAACTGCATCAGTGTCAAGATGACTCAGGTGCTTTCTTGGTCCTATTGGAGGTGATATTTCGTTTGCCCACTCATAAGGCCAGATATTGCATTCCCTGACATAAAAAGCTGCAAGCTCCCATTTCGCCTCGATAGATTCCGCTTTTATCTCTTTTACACTGAATTCAATCACTTGCGGGTTTTCGTAATCTGCAACGCCATTTTCGTCGAGAGGGTAAAAGGCGGCATAAATAAAATAGTGTCCGTTAGCAGGCAATGTCACACATATATCTTTTTTGCCTTCTCCGTATGTATATATGCATCCGATGTTTTTTTCGATAAAGTCAGGATTCTTCTTTTCAATATAGCCGTCAGCCCAGCCGCTCGGATAGTAGACATCGTCGTATATCCAGGCGTGCAGATGCTTTTGCTTGAATATTTCGGCTGTCTGCTTTAACATTTCAAGATTTTCTGTATTTTGATTCCAGCCGTTTTTCCATGAGGCGTTTATCACTCCGCCGCCAGCACCTGTATCTATCAGAAACGGTGTAATCTGCCTTATATCCTCTGATATTTCGTGCTCCATCGGAAAAACGCGGTAGCTGTTGGTTGGATTCCGGAAAACCTCCTGCTTCAAAACCGTCAGCAGCTTGTCAATTATAGGAGCAGCCTGCCCCTTTGTGAGAGGAGCATTAAAATCACAAGCACCGATAATTTCTATCGCCTTTTCCAGCTTCTGTTCATCGTTGGCAAAATATAAGTCAAAAGTGTTGAACATTATCGTAACAATATCAATGGCAGTGACACTTTTGTCATGATTGTTTTCGCTTTTTGGAATAATCTTTTCATACTTTGCATAGTCAAAAGCACTTTTCTCGTCTTTTGCATAATTCGCAGTATAATTTAAAATGCCTTTAGCCAGTCCGCCAAATTCAAGCATCTCTCCAGCAAGTGAATCCTTGCTGTAAAAGCCTTTATCTATAAGCATTTCGACACCGTTCATCATCTTTTTACCTCCCCAAAAAAGACTGTTCCCCATGTAATCAATACTATCATAAAATGCTTTATTAACTGTAGGACTATTTGATATATTGTTTGGATATCTTGACCTCACTGTTTTACTTTATGATAATAATTACTGGGAGCTATCCCCTTTTTGCTTTTAAACAGTCTGCTGAAATAGCAGCTGTCCTGATACCCGACCATATCCGCCACTTCGGACACGGTATGTTCGCCTGTACCAAGGAGTTCAGCAGCTTTGTTAAGTCTAAGGTCTGTTAAAAATGTATTCGGTGACTTGCCTGTCTTCTGTTTGAAAAGCTTTCTGAAGTTGCTGTAGGAGTATCCATACATATGACAAATCGCTTCAAAGCAAAAAGGTTCGCTATAATTTTCAACTACATATTGATATATTGCCGTAAGACTGTCTTCATTCTGATTCATGTTTTTTAATATGCTTGATTTAAGATCGTACAAAATGAGTTTTAATATTGTCAGCATGTCGCATTTCAAGTCAATTTCATAAGCAAATTCCTTTTTAATGAAATGTTCATACATTCTATTTAGAGTTTCAACATATGCTATATTGCTTCCTGTTTTCATTTTCTTGGGCAGTTCAATACTGCCGATTGTATATAACGGTCTGTTCATAAGCTTGTTGTCAACCGGTGCGTTCTTTATTCGCTTGTTGTTGCAATTGTCAATGTAAGCCTCTTTTGCAGAAAAATCATTCTCTTCGCCCATGAATATGAAGTCAAAATGTAAAGAGAAATAGTTGCATTTCTGGTGTTCCTCGATAAGGCGCCTATGCCTTATCATAGGGGGCATTATGTGCAGATCCCCTGCTGTCAGCTGGTAGCTTTCATCATCTGTCATCACAGTCATTGATCCATCGACTATGAAAATAAGCTCATAGTCGTATATAAATCTCCATGGAATATAATAATTGCTGCTGTTTGCTTCCGGCTGGTGGTGTATGTAACGAACAAACGGTGAAATCCCTAAAAAATCCAATGGTTTTGCCAAAATAGCCATTATAATCCCCTTTCTATAACAATTTATACAGTCTTCTGCTTATATATAATAAAGCCTGTGCGGCATCTCGCATTTCAAATTTTCACTATTGCAGCAACAATTCCTCATTGACTTCTATTCTCTCGGTCAATACAATCATTCCGTCTTTGATAATAAAATCGACATTCACACCATCAGATAATATGGATGTGGGTATGAAGTCAAAAGCAAGCCGTCTCAAAGACAGACTGCCATACAGTACTTCCACTTTTATCATATCACCGGTGATTTTTACATTACCCCATCCACTGTCAAGAGACCAGAAGGATGAAAAATCATGCTTGCTCACAATTGGAGAAAATCCGAAGAGGTGCTGTGACATGTCATATTTAAAACCGCCGCAAGCCAGTAGCAGAGCATAGCTTGACATGGAACGCGCATAATTGCTGCCACATTCGATCTCATTCCAAGGGTTTCGCTTTTTGCCGTCGTACCTTTCCCTTATTGCCCCGACACACTCGAATGCCTCTTCGAACATGCCACATTCAAGCATTTGAACTGCAGCTGAATATTCAAACCCGTGCATAGCTTCTTCGGCATAGGTAATGGGTATGAATGGAGTCTGTCTATTTGCGTCAAAGCTGCAGATTATAGTCCCACCCTCGTCGTTGGCGCAGAATATACGGCACATGTTGTTTAAATCACGCGCACTTTTATAAAAATTGTTTTTATAGATTGATTGTGCCGCTTTTATGTATTTTGTCTTTTCAAAAATCTCACCGAGGCCGGTCAGATCCGCATGCATTTGCGCAAGTGTCTGGTCAATACCGCACCCTTCTCCTATCTGATACATGATTTCATTTTGCTCTTCATTCCAATAAGCGTCATATATTTCCGGATCATGACCGGCATATTTGTCGAGTATCGTTTTGTCTTTTAAATCTATCTTCTGATAAAAATATTCACCATTGAAAAGCTCGGTGTTAAGAATTTTTTTGCCACTTTCAAATATAGTCATATATTCTTTCGAAGTTTCGGATTCTCCTAGAATTTCAGCAATTCGAGCCGCCGCTTTGAGCCCTCCCAGATACATGCCGCTAAGCCATGAATTCCATCCGAAAAGCTCCACATCCAGTGTGTGATGCTGTCTGCCTTCAATAATTCCGTCTTTGTCATAATCCCACCTGTCAGGATTGTGTTCCGACCATGCATATTCAACAGATTTCTTGACCTCCGGCCAGACAGAACGGAGCCACTCGAGATCGCCGCTTATCATATATTCACGAAGAACCCGCATAACCGTGCCATATTGTCCATCCACACAGGCACGCATTTTTAGTCTGTTACCACCTAAAGGGAGGTCCAGCCTGAATGTCATGCTTCCATGCTCGTCCATATTGTATTTGTATTCAAGAGAGCGCATGCTGCGTTCAAGTCTCGGAAACAAAAACGGTATCGAGTAGGCATATGTCCATACATGGGTGCAGGAGCCCTCGCAGCAGCCTGTATTGCAATGACACCCTTCAAATCCATAAAGCGAACCGTCCTCCAGTCGCAGACAGGTTGGAGATTTAATCACAGACAGATTTGCTGAAATAGCTTCAATGGCAGACCTTGGGAGAGATGAGTTAATCAGGGTGTCCTTGAAAAGGCTGGTCAATTCAAAAAGCTCTTTGAATTTTCTTATGGCGTACAGACCACTGTCCATGGAGTTTTCAAAGACAGTTGCATAGTAGTTCTTCCATGTTTCAGGCTTTGTTTTCTCACTGCAGGATCCGTCTGCACATCCGCAACCGGACTTGTTCCAATAGTTTGAACAGTTCGGTGTGTTCCAGCTGAGGACAAACCGCACCTTCTCTTTTTGTCCTGGCATAACCCTGACATGCGCCACCAATGTTGCAACATCATCTGTTTTTTTAGTATTGTTTTCTACAAAAGGGTATTCCCTGTTCTTTATTCTATGAGTGTTTCTTAAATCCTTCCAGAAAGTTGTAAGGCTGTCAAACCACCTTCCTCTGTACCAGTATAACTGATGGCTTGTATCCTCTGCATCGGTTGATATTGTTAAATCCCCGTAATTCAAGTCGGATTTTTCGTGTTCATTATTCCCCAGATGTATGCCGCTTATATTGTCTTTTTTAAAAAATGAATGAACCGCTCCCGTTTTCGTATATAAATTAGCTTGAGAAAAAGCAATGGAGTAGTCAAGAGTCTCTTCAGCTGTGTTCTCCAGTTCGAATTCAAAGAAGGCCCCCGGTATGGACGAGTCCTTATCATTTGTTGGTATAAAAGGGTTGAATGCGGTCATTGAGATTTTACCTGGAAAGCTGTTCTCAATAAAATCTATCCTGGCAATTGGAAATTCTCCGGTAAAGCGACTGTCCTTAAAGTGAGGAAGGCCGGTCAATGCCGCACGGTCTACACCAAAGCCATAGCAAAAAAAGTCGGGCCTGTTCAGCTGCCCCATATAGCTGCCAAGATAATCCGAATTTAAAATTCTTTGGTCAATCACCTGGCCGTTCTTTTCTGTTTTGACCGCAAAATGGCTGAACTCGGCGTGCGAGCCCTTATTTGGCCTGTTGAATATTTCTATGTCGATCAGCTGTCCGTTGCCGGCAAGCCCTATGCAGCCTGTCCCGATTCCTCCCAGCGGGAAGGAAATCTCCCTTTTGTTTTCGTTTTCGTAAATAAAGTCCGCCATCACTGTTCTCCTCTTTAAGTCAAGTACCGTATTACCGGTCTTTTAGATTTTTTCTTCCTATAAATTTCGTTGTTTATAAAAAACAATTGTATGAAAATTTTGAAATGATTATTGCCGGATATTATTTAAAATCATGTGATAATAGAATTTTCCGTCATGCCTCAGCAGATTTTGAGCATCCGACGTTTATAGAATTTGAATGCCCCATGTTTGCAGTATCTGAATGCTCCGTATTTGCAGAATTTGAATGTCCCATGTTTGCAGTATCTGAATGCCATGTATTTGCAGAATTTTTTCTGGTTCCTATATAAATTTATGTCCTTTGTTAAAAAATTTATTTCATGATATTTTCATAATAACACAAAAGTATCAAATTGTTATTGGACAATTTGATACTTTATATGTACTAATTGATTTATCCAAATTCTGATTTATTTCCAAGAGATTAATTTAAAATCGCTTTATGAGTTGAATTCTAAAACCGCCCCAACAGTTTTTGCCCAAGATAA
>CAZZCN010000128.1:0-6245 GCA_964652975.1 uncultured Oscillospiraceae bacterium
TGCCTCTGCTGAAAGAGGAACATGAACCGCCATCTGGTCACCGTCAAAATCAGCATTGTATGCTGTACATACCAGAGGATGAAGTTTAATTGCACGACCTTCAACCAGAATCGGCTCAAAAGCCTGTATTCCAAGTCTATGAAGAGTAGGTGCGCGATTCAACAAAACAGGATGGTCCTTGATTACCTGCTCGAGAATGTCCCAGACTTCGTCTCTTGCACGATCTACAAGTTTTCTTGCTGTTTTGATGTTATGTGCAAATCCATCCTGGACAATTCGTTTCATAACAAAAGGTTTAAAAAGCTCAAGAGCCATTTCCTTTGGCAGACCACATTGATGCAGTTTAAGTTCAGGTCCAACAACAATAACAGAACGACCAGAATAGTCAACACGTTTACCTAGAAGATTTTGTCTGAAACGTCCCTGTTTGCCTTTAAGCATATCGGACAATGACTTTAAAGCCCTGTTGCCAGCGCCTGTAACAGCCCTGCCACGTCTTCCGTTGTCAATCAAGGCGTCAACGGCTTCCTGTAGCATTCTCTTTTCGTTGCGTATGATTATCTCAGGAGCTCCCAGTTGCAAGAGCTTGTTAAGTCTGTTGTTTCTGTTGATAACCCTGCGATATAAATCATTAAGGTCTGAGGTCGCAAATCGTCCGCCATCAAGTTGAACCATTGGTCTGAGCTCGGGTGGCAGAACTGGAATGACATCCATTATCATCCATTCCGGACGATTGTCGGATTTTTTGAATGCTTCTACAACTTCTAATCTCTTTATGATTCTGACACGCTTTTGACCTGTTGCCACCCTGAATTCTTCTCTTAATTCCTTAGCCATTTTCTCAGGATCTATAGCAGCGAGAATTTCCTTTACAGCCTCTGCTCCCATTTTGGCGACGAACGCCTTTTTGCCGAAGCGTTCAACCGCTTCGCGATATTCACGCTCATTAAGAACATCTTTAACATTAAGGGGCGTGTCTTTGGGATCAATTACAATATAGGATGCAAAATATAATACTTTCTCAAGAATACGCGGTGACATGTCAAGAATAAGTCCCATTCTGCTAGGGATGCCTCTGAAATACCAGATATGTGATACCGGGGCTGCAAGCTTGATATGAGCCAAGCGCTCACGGCGAACTTTGGATTTTGTTACTTCAACTCCGCAACGATCGCACACAATTCCCTTATAACGAATCTTCTTATATTTTCCGCAGTGACATTCCCAATCCTTGGTCGGCCCGAATATCTTTTCGCAGAAGAGTCCGTCTCTTTCAGGCTTCAATGTCCTATAATTAATGGTTTCGGGCTTTTTTACCTCGCCTCTTGACCATTCCAATATTTTTTCGGGGGATGCAAGACTAATCCCGATTGCTTCGAAATTGTTCATTTCAAACATTTTTGTCGCTCCTTCCGTACCTATCGCAACCAATTAACACAGTTAACGTTTAATTGAAATCTTCTGTGTTTTCCTCTAACACATCTTCAGGGTTAGAGAGGTCTATTTCTTCAAATACATCAATGAACTCATCATTGACTATACTGCCATCTTCGTCTAGGATACCCTCAGTGAATCCAGACTTTTTGAATTCGTCCGAATCATCTTCGAGTGCCATAAGGTCATCAAGAATAGCTTTGTCGATTACAACTGCATCGTTGTCCTCGTCAACAGACTCTTTAATCTCAATTAATTTATGTTCATCTGACAATACTCTGACATCAAGACCCAGACTCTGCAGTTCTTTTACAAGAACCTTGAATGATTCCGGAACTCCGGCCTCGGGAACGCTTTCACCCTTGACAATAGCTTCGTAGGTCTTCGTTCTTCCGCTGATATCGTCAGATTTTACGGTTAGTATCTCCTGTAATGTATACGCAGAACCATATGCCTCTAGTGCCCAGACTTCCATCTCTCCGAAACGCTGTCCGCCAAATTGCGCTTTGCCGCCGAGAGGCTGCTGTGTTACAAGAGAGTATGGCCCTATTGATCTTGCATGAATCTTGTCATCTACAAGATGCATCAGCTTCATTATATACATATATCCGACAGTAATTCTATTGTCGAACTGTTCACCGGTTCTTCCGTCAAACAACACAGTCTTGCCGTCTTCATCCATCCCTGCAGCCTGGAATGCCATTTTTAGGTCTTCCTCGGTTGCACCGTCAAAAACCGGAGTCGCAATTTTCCAGCCCAGTATGCTTGCGGCTCTTCCCAGATGAACTTCAAGAAGCTGTCCGATATTCATACGTGATGGAACACCGAGCGGATTTAAAACTATATCCAGAGGAGTTCCGTCAGGCATGAAAGGCATATCTTCCTCTGGTAAAATTCGTGATATAACACCCTTGTTGCCATGTCGTCCGGCGACCTTGTCGCCAACTGATATTTTACGTTTCTGTGCAATGTATACCCGGACCAGCTTGTTGACACCATTTTTAAGGTCGTCATCATTGGCGCGTGTAAATACCTTAACATCAACTATTATTCCGGATTCACCATGAGGTACTCTGACTGAGGTATCACGAACTTCGCGAATTTTCTCTCCAAAGATTGCTCTGTATAATCTCTCTTCAGCTGTCAGTTCTGTTTCGCCCTTGGGTGTGACTTTACCTACAAGAATGTCACCTGACCTGACTTCTGCTCCTACTCGTATGATTCCATCCTCGTCAAGATCCTTCAATACTTCATCTCCAACGTTGGGAATTTCGCGAGTGATCTCCTCAGGCCCTAACTTTGTATCTCTGGCTTCGCACTCGTATTCTTCAATGTGAATTGAAGTATACACATCTTCACGTACAAGGCGTTCATTAATAAGAATAGCATCCTCGTAATTATAGCCTTCCCATGTCATAAATCCGATAAGAACATTCTTACCAAGTGCGATTTCGCCATTGTCGGTCGACGGGCCATCAGCAAGAATGTCTCCTGCCTTCACTTCATCACCAGCTCTGACTAAAGGTCTCTGGTTGATGCATGACCCTTGATTGGAACGCATATATTTGGCAAGGTTATAGGTATCTTTGCCGGTCTTGCCTGTCTTTATAACAATTTTGTCCGCTGCAACAAATTCCACAACGCCATCGTTTTTTGCTACTTTACATACTCCCGAGTCTTTTGCGGCACGGTGCTCCATACCTGTTCCGATAATCGGAGAATCGGTAATTATGAGCGGAACCGCCTGACGTTGCATGTTGGATCCCATTAGAGCACGGTTGGCATCATCGTTACCAAGGAAAGGTATAAGTGACGTAGCAACTGAAACAAGCTGCTTAGGTGAAACGTCCATGAAATCGACCTTTGCCGCTTCTAGTTCTAAAAATTTGTCAAGGTAGCGGCAAACAACTTTCTTGTCAAGAAATCTTCCTTCTTCGTCAAGCGGTTCGTTTGCCTGTGCGATGTTATAATAGTCTTCTTCATCAGCTGTAAGGTATACGACTTCATCGGTAACCACTTGTTTTACCTTGTCATAAATTCGAAATGGTGTTTCGATAAATCCGTAATTATTTATTTTCGCATATGTCGCAAGTGAGTTAATAAGTCCGATGTTGGGTCCTTCTGGAGTTTCTATCGGGCACATACGTCCATAATGAGATGGGTGAACGTCTCTAACTTCAAAATTGGCGCGCTCTCTGCTTAATCCACCTGGCCCTAATGCTGACAGCCTTCTTTTGTGGGTAAGTTCTGCCAGAGGGTTAGGCTGATCCATGAACTGTGAAAGTTGCGATGATCCGAAAAACTCCTTGACCGCCGCACTGACAGGTCTTGTATTGACAAGCTGTTGCGGTGTTACATTTTCGGCTTCGGTAACTGTTCCCATTCTTTCGCGAACAACTCGCTCCATACGGGCAAATCCAACTCTTATCTGGTTCTGGAGCAGTTCTCCAACTGACCGAATTCTTCTGTTACCGAGATGATCGATATCATCAACTTCACCTATACCATAATCAATTCCGATAAAATAGCTTACAAAAGCAATGATGTCTTCAACTGTCAAATGCTTAGGCACCAATTCGTTTGTTTTCTCTCTGAGAGCTTCTTCAAGCGTTTGCAGAACATTTTCTTTGGATACCTTGACTCTTGCAATGATTTCTTTTAAGACAGTTGTCCTTACAAGTTCGGTAATTCCGAGCGCTGCAAGATCAAGCCCCTCAATCTCATTAGGTTTAAAGTTAGCCTTGATGTATACCAAAGGGTCAACCCTGTTGTTTCCGATGATTTTGACCATCTTGTCGTTTACAGTAACAGTATCACCAATAGTAACAATAGGGAAGATGCTTACTTCGTTCACTCCGGAGTTCTGTATGCTTTCAGCAATTTTTGCTGTAATCACCTCGCCTGCGGATATGAGAATCTCACCGTCATCATTAACAACGGTATTAGTGGATTTGTGTCCTATGAGTCTGGATGATAATGCAAGCTTCTTATTAAGCTTAAAAATTCCGACTTTCGCAAGATCGTATCTTTTAGGGTCAAAAAACATGTTCTTTAGTAAAGTTTCCGCACCCTCAACCGAAACAGGCTCTCCTGGACGGAGCTTCTTGTAAAGTTCCTGCAAGCCTTCTTCTCTGTTAATGCATGAATCCTTGGCGATGGTTGCAGCAAGAAAAGGTTCTTCTCCAAAAAGTTCAACCAGCTCTTCGTTGGTTCCAAAACCGAGCGATCTTAAAAATATTGTCAGAGGAAATTTACGTGTCCTGTCGATACGGACGTATAAAATGTCGTTGGCATCGGTCTCATACTCGAGCCATGCGCCTCTATTAGGAATGATCTGTGACGAATAAACGTCCTTGTCGGTCTTATCTTTCTCTTTTGAGAAATAAGCGCCTGGAGAACGCACCAACTGACTGATAATTACTCTCTCGGCACCATTGATAATAAATGTGCCTGTAGGAGTCATAATCGGAAATTCTCCGATGTATACAAATTGCTCCTTGATTACATCATCTCTCTTGTTGTGAAGTCTGACTTTAACCCTCAGGGGAGAAGCAAAATTCGCATCTCTCTCCTTGCATTCTTCAATGCTGTACGTAGGGCTGCCAGTATCAAATTCTTTGTCAATAAAAGACAGTTCAATCTCGCCAGAATAGTCAGTGATGGGCGAAACATCGCGCAACACTTCCATAAGTCCTTCGTCAATAAACCATTGATATGAATTCTTCTGGATTTCTAATAAATCCGGCATCTCAATGACTTCGTTAATTCTGGAATATGTCATTCTTTCGGCTCTTCCCAACTTTACGGGACGCACCATTAACAATCACCTCGCGTATTTTCCGGCTAGGCCGTTTCCTTTTTGTAAACTGTCCATAGACAGTTCTCAAGTGCTTCTGATATTTTTGCTGTCAAAGGATTTATATTCTATAATAATGACAGACGCTCAATGGGCATAGCTATCCCTATACCCGTTAACGCGTTTTAATATGGTATCACTGGCAAACATTTCTGTCAAGAATTATTTTTTGATTCGGTCAAAATTTTTTCAATAAATTTTGAAGTGTTTCAATGAAATTTTAGTGCGATATTACATGTCGTATTTATTGCGGTTCTATATTAATTTTAAGTTATTATTACCGTGGACATCGGTGGGATGGTCAGGTTTTTGTCAGAAAGCTTCGGGTTTCCATCTTCTGTTGCCAGATAATCATAGATCGAGAGCCTGCCGGTTTCTTCGTCATTTATGGCAATCTGTTGCTGCTTAGCTGTCAGGTTATGTACTATGTATATCCGCTTTTCCTTGTATGTAACAGAATATTTGGCCACACCGTCAAGTGCTGTATCAAAATACTCGATTTTGCCTCTTGCTATCCCCGGAAGTTTGTCTTTGATAGAGAGAATCTTTTGGTAATGATTTATAAGTGACTCACTGTCTTTTATCTGCTCGTCCGCTCCCTTGATACCCTCGATAGTCTGAGTGTAGTTTGGAGGAGGAAACGGTGTTCCCTTCTTGTCCGTCTGAGACCAGAACATGGGAAGACGCTTGTTTTCATCAATCCCGGATCCGGTCATACCAAGTTCTTCGCCATAATATATGAAAGGGTTGCCGGGTGCAAGAAGATAAAGCGATGCAGCCATTTTCTCTTTTTGAAGGTTTCGCATCAGATACCCCGCACTTCTGCCATTGTCATGATTGGATATGAACGGCGCGTCTTTTGCGACGGGATTCTTTTCTGCTATAAGCAGATTCCAGTCATACAATTCTTTGGCATAAGTGTTGCCTGCCTTGTTGTTGATTGTGGATACAAGAA